>JANPCT010000591.1:0-2953 GCA_031431095.1 Acidobacteriota bacterium
CACCGCGCCGCCGAGATCGGCGAGGGCACCCTGCGCGAACGCGTAGGGCAGGTAGGTGTTCATGCTCGACCCGGCGAACACGCCGACCGCCCCGGCCGCTCGCGGGTTGTAGCCGGCCCGTTCGAGCGCCTCGTAGGCGCACTCGAGAAACAGCCGTTGCTGAGGATCCATGAGCGCGGCCTCTTTCGGCGTGAAGCCGAAGAACGCCGCGTCGAACAGCTCGATCCCTTCGAGAAACCCGCGCGCCTTCACGAAATCCGGCGCCGCCAGCCAGCGCTCGTCCGTGCCCGCGGCGCGCAGCTCGTCGTCCGAGAACTGGCGGATGCCTTCGACGCCGTGCTGGAGATTGGTCCAGAACGCGTCCACGTCCGCCGCCGACGGGAATCGTCCGGCGAGGCCGACGACCGCAATGAAATCCGAACCGCGATCGCTGCGTCTGCGGATCCGGGACGCTGCCTGAGCCGCGAACGCGCGGGCCGGCGCGTCGCCGCCGAGATGACGGGCGAGCGTTTCGATCGTCGGGAACTGGAACAGTTCGACGACGGGAACTTCCTTGCCGAGCTCGCGCGACAGGCGCGCCTGCACCTGCACGAGCAAGAGCGAGTGACCTCCAAGGTCGAAGAAGTTCTCGCGCACGCTGACGCTGTCGAGACGCAGCACCTCTCGCCAGACGGCGGCAATGCGGGCTTCGATCTCGGAACGCGGTGACACCGTTTCACGCGCGCCAGACGTCCGCTCGGGCGCCGGCAGTGCCTTGCGATCGACCTTGCCGTTCGGCGTCATCGGCAGTGCGTCGAGGACGACGTACGCGGCCGGATGCATGTATTGCGGCAGACTGGCGCCGGCGAGTTCCTTCAGCGCCGGGATGTCGACGGTGCGGCCGGCGACCGGCACGACGTAGGCCACCAGACGCGCGTCGCCCGCGACATCTTCGCGCACCCGTGCGACCGCCTGCTCGACGTCCGCATGCCCGGCGAGCACGCTCTCGATTTCACCCAGCTCGATGCGGAAGCCGCGCAGCTTCACCTGGTGATCGATGCGCGACAACCACTCGATGCGGCCGTCAGGGCGGAAGCGAACGAGGTCGCCGGTCCGGTAGACTCGCGCCCCCGGCGTCTTCGCGAACGGATGCGGGATGAAGGCTGCGGCCGTGAGATCGGGCCGGTTGAAGTAGCCACGCGCGAGTCCGTCGCCGCCGATGCACAACTCCCCCGCGACCCCGATCGGCACCGGACGCAGGTCGCGATCGAGCACGCAGAAGTCGGTGTTCGCGATCGGATGCCCGACCAGGACGGGTGCGTTTCCGGCCTCGACGCGATCGACCGCCGACCAGATTGTCGTCTCGGTCGGCCCGTACATGTTCCACAGCCCGCCGCAGCGCGGCACCAGCTCGCTGGCGAGCGTGCGCGGCAGCGCTTCACCACCGCAGAGAATCCGCAGATCGCGATCGCCGCTCCAGCCCGCTTCGAGCAGCATCCGCCACGTCGCGGGCGTCGCCTGCATGACGGACGGTTTCGCCGCGCGCATCCGCGCCAGCAGCTTCGCGGCGTCGCCCGTTTCCTCGCGAGTCGCGACGATCACGGTGCCGCCGGTGACGAGCGGCAGATAGAGTTCCAGCGCCGCGATGTCGAAACACAGCGTCGTCACCGCCAGCAGCCGTGCCGCGGGCGGCAGTTGCAACTGATCCACCATGCTCGTGAGGAAGTTCACGAGCGCGCCGTGGGGGATCTGCACACCCTTGGGCCGGCCGGTCGATCCCGAGGTGTAGATGACGTACGCCAGATTCGAGGCGGAGGCGCGACGTGCCGGCCGGCCGGTTTCGCCGCTCCACTGTTCCGCGTCGGTGTCGATGGAGACGATCCTCGCCTGGCCCGGAGGCAGGCGATCGGCGAGCGCCGATTCCGTGACCACGATGGACGCCCGGGCATCCTCGAGCATGTAGGCGATGCGATCGGCGGGATAGAGCGGATCGAGCGGCACGTAGGCACCGCCAGATTTGAGAACGGCCAGCGCCGCCACGACGAGGTCACTCGAGCGCTCGACGAAGATGCCGGCGCGCGCGTCGGAGCCAAGACCCTGACGCTGCAGGTGGACCGCGAGCGCGTTCGCGCGCCGCTGCAGCTCGCGATAGGTCAGCCGCCGCGGCCCGCACTCGACGGCGATTGCGTCCGGCGTACGCTCGACCTGCGCGTCGAACAGATCCGCCGCGGTGCGATCGCGCGGATACTCGCGCGTCGTCTCGTTCCACTGCTCGAAGCGGCGCAGCTCCGCCGGACGAAGGATCGGGATCTCCGAGATGCGGCGATCCGGACTCGCCGCGATGGCGGCAACCAGCGCCTCGAAGTGGCTCGCCATCCTGGCGACGGTGGCGTGCGCGAAGAGGTCGGTGTTGTATTCGATGACGCCGCGGAAGCCGGCGCCGGTGTCCACCAGCGACACGGTGATGTCGAACTGCGCCGTACCGCTGGACATCACCACGCGGGTGCCGGCATCGGTCTCGACCGTCTGCGATGCGAACACCGTCCGCGTCAGATCCGTGGCCGCGGCGTCTCCTTCACGCTTCCCCGCCGTCCCGCGCGCCAGCGCCTCGAGCGGTGTGTTCTGCATGATGAACATCACGTCGAGGAACGGCGAGCGGCTCAAATCGCGCGCCGGCCGCAGCTCCTCGACCAGCATCTCGAACGGGACGTCCTGGTTCGCGAGCGCGTCCACGGTCGCCTGGCGGACGCGCGTCAGCACCTCGCGGACGGTCGGATCGCCTGACAAATCGCTGCGCAGGACCTGCGTCTGGACGAAGAAGCCGAGCACGCGCTCCAGTTCGACGCGGTTGCGGTTGCCGTTCGACGTGCCGACGGCGATGTCGGTCTGGCCGGTGTAGCGCGACAGCAGAATCTTCAGCGACGCGAGCAGCGCCATGAACTCGCTGACGCCCTGTTCACGGCTCACCGCGCGC
>JANPCT010000592.1:0-5427 GCA_031431095.1 Acidobacteriota bacterium
CGGACGGCATCCACGCGAACACCGCCGGAGAACCGGAGCCGGCGCGCAACCTGCGCGTCAGCTTCGGCGAAAAGCCCGACGCCCGTTCGATGCGCCGAATCGACCGAGACGATCGTGGTCTCGGACGTCCTGGCGCCGGCCGGGTTGTATGCCAGCACCGTATCCATCGCTTCGAGGCCGTAGCGCCCCTGAAGGTCGGCGCCGACGTGCAAGCGCGCGCGGCCCACGACGCGCTCACCGGTGATTCGCACCTGCATCTCACGGGATGAAAGGTCCGCGCGTTCTACGCGTCGCGGTCGCGCAGGTGTGGCCAGTCGGTCCTGATCCGTCCGTTGACGCGACGCCCCGGCCAACGCGTCGAAGCGGACATTGCGAAAGTGGCCGAGCGACGAGCGCCCGAACGACGCCGTCAGCCGATGGGAGTCCTCGAAGGGGCTGCTGGCGAGGGTCGTGTCGCTGTCACTGCGGGGCCGCCCGAGCGCGCGACCGAAGTCGCTGTGCCAGCCGATCGACCAGACGGCGCTGTCGGTCGCCTGGTCCCAGCGCGCGCGCACACCGCGATCCCGCCACTTCGAGTTCGCGACGGCGCCAGCCGGCGCTTCGTAGTCGTCGAAGTCGCGCGCCCGCACGCCGACGAGGACACCCCCTGATCCGTGTCCTCTCGAGATCTCGAGGTCGCCGCGCTGTTCGGGCACGCCCCACCCAGCCGTGCCCGCAAACCTCACGCGCACGGACCTGCCGTACTCCGGCCCTCGCGTGCGCACGGCGATCACACCGCCGAACGCGTCCGATCCGTAGGCCACAGAGCCTGGACCGCGTGCGACCTCGATGGTGCGAGCGACTCCGGGATCGAGAAACGACGCGTTCGCGCCTGAGCGCCTCTCGGTCGTCGCGCGGCTGCCGTCGACCAGAATCAACGTACGGCCGCGCGCCAAGCCGCGAATGGCTGGCACTGCGGCTTGACCTTCCGAGATCGCATTCACCCCCGGGACGACGTCGAGTGCCTGGCTCAACGTCGGAGGATGGCGCATCTCGAGATCCCGAGTCGTGAGCAGTGTCGTGGATGCCGCAGGGGAGGCGTCGATGGTCGGCGCGGTGCCTATGACAACGACGGATTCGTTGAGCGCTGCGTCGATAGCCAGCGTGAGCTCACGCGCGGCATCTACGCTAGAGAGCCCGATTGGCCGCGCGACACGGCCATCGGCCAGCACGACAACGACTGTGCAGGGCATGCGGGGCGTGATCGGCCAGCGAAATCGCCCGGCGTTGTCGGTCCTCACCGACCCGCGCTGGCCGACGATCGTGATCTCGGCGTTGGCGATCGGCGCCGCGCTGCGCGCGTCGACGAGGCGCCCATCGATCGGTGCCGCGGGTCCGGACAGCACGAGCGAGAGAACAATCACGATCGCGGGGACCCCGAACATTGCGCTCATCATATCGTTCAACGTCGATGCGGAGGGACTATCTGCCGTCCGTGTGCCGATAGCTATGTAGAGTCACCAAGGATCGATTCTGCTACAGTCAGCATCCGGAGGCGCACTGAATGGACAGCGGATCGAATCACAAGCGCGTCTTGAAGCGTCGCGAGGTGCTGCAACTGGGGATCGGGGGCCTCGCCGCGTTGGCTTCAGGCGGCCTGCCGACTGCCGCATCCGTCGCACAGACGCCGGGATCGGGACAGGGGGCGCGGCCCCCGGAACCGCCGGTGCCTGATGCCGTGACCAATGTCGCGACGATGACGGTCGAGGACTGGACCGAGCCGTGGATCTGGCGGCCGTCGGAGTGGCCCGGTGAGGCGCTCGCGCTCAACATCGTCGGCAATCGACACCCGCCGCGGGCGACGTCGCCTGGAAATCGGTTCACGCCTCTTTACAGTTTCAACGGATCGAGCCCCGGGCCCACGATTCGCATGCGCGGCAACGAGCGCCTTCGCGTCACGGTCAGGAATCATCTCGGTCCGAATCTGAGTCGTGTGCCCAGAGGACCCGCCGCTGACCCGTTTGAGGCGCACCCCGACGTCGTCGCGGCGGCCTTCTGCCGGATGCAGAAGGCAGCGGGCAGGCCGTGCGACGTTCCACCCAATGCAGCAACCGTCTTTGGTCACTTCCATGAGTTCTTCGAAGGGAGTCCGATTGACTTGGTCGACACGAGCTGCGTCTCCGGTCATGTGAACGTCCCGCACGGGTCGCACACGACGAACCTGCACACGCACGGCCTGCACGTCAATCCCGGCAGCAATTCGAACGGCACGGTCGGAGACGACACGTTTCTGCGGATTCTGCCGCATGGCGATGGGCAGACACGCAAGACTTCATCGGATCCCTCATGCCGGGCGCTCGCGCCGCACGAGCGCATCGCCGAAGCGCAGTACGAGCACGCGCTGGGCAACGTGCAGGGGGCGCGCCGCCCTGCGGGTGCACCGCCGCAGCCACACCCGCCGGGTACGCACTGGTACCACCCGCACGCCCACGGCTCCACGCATGACCAGGTCGCCAGCGGTCTCGCGGGCTTTCTGATTGTCGAAGGGGATGTCGACGATGCGATCAATCAGGCGATGACCGGAAGCGATCGTCCGGATTCCTGCGTCAAGACGGGACCGTACGACTATCGCGAGCGGTTGATGCTCATCCAGCGCGTCGAGGTCTTCTCGGTCGATGCCGACGCGGGCCCGCGGCGGGGACAGGCGCGCGTGGCCCCGCCGACCGCCGTCAACGGGAGCGTCTCGCCGACGGCGATGTTCATGCGGCCGGGGGCGGTCGAGCGGTGGCGCGTGCTGAACGCGAGCGTGGACGGCCGTGGGTTCAAGTCCTTCATGGTGCTCGAGGGGCAGTTCGTATTCTCCGACCGCCAGCTATGGCGGGTCCTGCCGGGGGAGAAGGAGGGCGCGCCGCGGCGCTTCGAGCCGGCGACGCGCCAGGACGTGGCGGCCGCAACACGGCAGCTGTTTCAGTTGTCGTTCGACGGAATCACGTTGGTCGAGATCGAGAACGGCCGCGCGCGGCACACGATCCGCGATCTGTCCCGGCAAAACGCGGGGACACGCAACCCGCTCGACCGCCAGCCGGCCGCCGGCGAGGATCCGGCGCGCGCGATGCTCAAGAACGTCGAGGACTGTTATCGCGATGGCGAGAGCCTCCGCAGTCTATTCGTGCGGCCCAATCAGGTGTTGCTGACGAACGCCAATCGCGCCGACGTCCTGTTCAAAGTGCCTGTCGATGCCGCAGGAAAGGTATACACGGTCTTCGCGCAGGAGTTTCTGCTGCCAACCGACAATTTTCAGCAGCGGCTGCAGTTCGGCATCGCAAACAAGGGCAGCGGGTTCAACGCTGGGAACCCCGCGCCCATCGACGTCGTCGTCGGCTACGTCAAGGTGACCGGCGACCCCGTGCCTGGAGGCGACTTCGACGTCATGAGCCTGCGTGACAAGCTCCCTCCCGTGCCGCCGTTTCTGCTGCCAGTCGAAGACCACGAGCTCCGGGTGCCCGCGGTCGAAGCGACCCGCCGCGGCGTGCCCGTTGGCGGCTTCCGGACGCGCGTGCTCAGCTATTCGGGGTACGGACCAACCGACTTTCCCCTTGTGGAAGTGCCCGAAGCAGTTGTGCGAAAACACCCTGAGCTCAAAGGGCGGTTGTGGGACGAGATCAACGGAGCGCGGGTGCTGCTGCCCCCCTTCTCACGAACGATGGCGGTGAACGGCGACTTCGACCTCGCGGCGAACCCGATACCGCGCGCGCCGCAGAAGATGGGGCATCACGACCCGGATCACCCCAAGACGTTCGTCGATACCAGCGAAGAGTGGGTGCTGTACAACTGCTCGATCGCGCTGTGGAGCCACACGGATAAGGAAAAATTCAAGCAGCCCGGACAGTACGGGCTCCATTACCGCGCCTACCCGATCGGCCGCGCGGAGGGTCAAGAGCGCTTCGCCCGTGACCCTGAATTCCAGATCACGACAAAAGGCGCGGATCATCCGTTCCACATTCACGTCAATCCGTGTTGGGTCACGCGCATCGACGTGCCGGATGAGCGTGGACGGCTGCACAACATTCTCAGCGCGCCGCAGTGGATGGATACCGTATCGATCCCGAGGGGTGGCCGCGTGGTTTTCCGCTCGCGGTTCGCCGACTACGTCGGAATGTGGGTGAACCATTGCCACATCCTGATGCACGAGGATCACGGAATGATGCAGGCGGTCGAGACGGTGCCACGCGCCAGCGACGCCAACTACCGCGCCCGGACACGCGTCGCCTCTCATGGCATGTCAGCCGATGAGGTCAATGCGATCTACCCGCCGGCCGGACTTGAATTGATGTACCGGCAGAGCATGCAGTTCATCGATTCCAGTCCGGAGCTCGGCCAGGTATTCCCCGGGTTTCCCGTGGATGTGCCAACGTTGGCGTAAGCGGACCTTGACTCGTCCCGTCGAGGAAATGTTCATGAAACTGGCAAGGCATGCATTCCTCGTACTCTTCTTCTTCCCGCTCGTGCTTGCCCACACGGCACTCGCGCAAATCACTGCCGCGACCATCTCGGGCGCGATCAAGGATCAGACAGGCGCGGTGCTGCCCGGCGTCGAGGTCGTGGTGAAGAACGCCGCCACCGGGTTGACGCGATCGGGAGTGACCGATGCGAACGGGCACTTCACGATGCCAGGTCTTCCGCCTGGGACGTACGAGGTTGGCGCCAGCCTGCCAGGCTTCGGCGTGGCCGTCGATCGCGTCACGCTGGCCGTCGCCCAGGAAGCGGGATTGAATCTGATCCTCAGGATCGGTGGCACCAGGGAGTCGATGAGGATCGTCGGCGGTTCCTCGATTGTCGACACGCGCAGCGCCGCGATGTCCGCGGTGGTCACTGAGAAGACGATCTCGGAGCTGCCGTTGAATGGCCGCAACTACATCGACCTCGCGCTGCTTCAGCCGGGCGTGGCGAACTTCACTGAAAAGGATAGCGGGGCGGGGTCGTCGAATCGCGGTGCGAAGCTCAACATCAACGGCATGACGTTCCGCTCGAACAGTTATCTGCTCGACGGCGCGAATATGCGCGGCTACACGGGCACGGTCACCGGGTCGGCGGCTGGGACGACGCTCGGCGTCGAAACGATTCAAGAATTCCGCGTCGTGACCAACGCCTATTCGGCCGACTACGGCCGTGCGATGGGCGGCATCATCAATCTCGTCACGAAAAGCGGTACGAACACGATTCATGGATCGGGATTTGAATTCTTCAGGAACAGCGCGTTGGATGCGCGCGACTTCTTCGACCGCGGCGCCGAGCCGCCGCCCTTTCGCAGGAATCAGTTCGGCGCCAGCTTCGGTGGTCCGATTCGGAAAGACCGTCTGTTCTTCTTCGGCGGCACCGAGCGGCTGCAGGAGGACCTCGGGATCACGATGACCGCGTACGTGCCAAGCGAGGCGGCGCGCTCCGGGG
>JANPCT010000593.1:0-11300 GCA_031431095.1 Acidobacteriota bacterium
TGACGAGGGCCGCGGCGATCTGGCGCGCTCTGAGAAGCCTGACGACGCGATCGACGGCGTAGCCTTTGGCGATGCCGCCGAGATCGAGCTCGACGCCTGGTTCATCGAAGCGGACCGTCTTGTCAGCAGTGTTGAGGACAACGTGGGAGGCTCCGACATGCCCGCGGGCCGTCGCGATCTCGTTGTCGGACGGCATGCGGCCTTCGCCGCGGAAGAACCCCCACGCCTTCATCAGCGGGCCAACCGTGATGTCGAACGCGCCGTCCGACTCGCGGGTGTATCGCATCGCCTCGGCGAGGAAGTCGAACAGCTCCGGATCGACCGTCACCGGATGCCGCGCCGCCTCGCGATTGAGGCGCGAGAGCGGGCTGTCGGCCATGTAGTGGCTCATCAGCCGGTCGATGCGGTCCACTTCGTCGAAGGCGTCCTCGACGATGCGCGGCAAGGCCGCCGCGTCCGGGCCATAAGCGTCGATCGCGTAGACGCACCCCATTGAGAGGCGAGTCGCTTGGTGCAGGGACGTCGCTGGAGCGGGCTGCGAGCTCGCTATCAACCAGGCCGCAGCGAACGCCGCCACGCAACCCCTCATATTGTGGCGACACACACTGAGTTCTGGAACAGGAGGAACAGGAGATCAGGAGATTTTTCTTTTTTCTTCAAAAGAAATCTCCTAATCTCCTGTCCCTCCTGCAAACAAACAGGCGCAGCGATCGAGATCAGTGCCTCGCGGTGACCTGCGCCGGGTTCTTCTGCGGCGGGTGGAAGAAGAGCGCGAGGATCACGGCGGCGACGAGGGCCATCCCCAGCGGCACCAGGAACAGGCTCCGGAAATCGATGCCGGTCGCGGTTCTGAAGGTCTCGCCCATCAGCTTGGGGCCGATGACGTTGGCCACCAGCGGACCGAAACCGAGGATCATCAGGTTGAACAGGCCCTGGGCGCTGGCCCGCACATCCTTCGGGAAGAATTCGTCGACGAAGATGTAGACCGTGGCGAAGAAGAACGCATAGGCGATCCCGTGCACCACGTTGATGAGGATTACGAGCCACTGGTGCTGGGGAAAGAACGCGAACACCGCGAACCGCGCCGCGTGGCCGAGAATCCCGACGATCATCGTGGTGCGCCAGCCGAGTCGTTTCAGCGTCAGGCCCAGCACCGCCAACGTCAGGATTTCCGCGATCTGCCCGATGCTCATGACCGGCATGATCCAGTTGCCGGCGATGCCGACGCCACCGGCCGCGGCCTCGCTGCCGAGGAACGTACCGGTCCAGTTGAAGTAGAGGTTGTGCACGGTCGCGTCGACGAACGTCACCAGCCACAGCACCAGGATGAACGGCGCGGCAAGCAGCCTGAACGCTTCGAGCCAGGCGAACTTGTTGGCGCCAGTGGCAACCGGCTTGGGCGGCGTGTGGGGGAGCGTCAGGCTGAACGCCGCCAGCACCAGCGACGCGACGCCGGCGACGATGAACGTGTACTTGGTCCCGTCCTGCAGCGCCGGTCCGGTCAGGCCTGAGCCGAGCACCGTTCCCAGCCAGTTCACGAAGCCCGTGGTTGGCGTCGCGTTCACCTTCGCCCAGTCCACCAGGATGAACGTCATCGGCCAGGCGGCCAGCACCCACCCGATCGTGCCGCCCATGCGGACGATGCCGAACTCCTTCTGCGCGTCCTTCATCTGCGCGAACGCGATCGAATTGGTGATCGAGATCGTGGGCACGTAGAGCAGGCAGTGCACCAGCATCGCGCCGAAGAACGGCCAGAAGGATCTCGTCCAGACGAGCGAAATCATCGCCGCGCCGGCGATGAGATGACTCGCCGACAGGAACCGCTCGGCGGCGAAATTCCGGTCGGCAAACTGATTACTGAAGAACATGCCGACGATGGCGGCGACCGGGAAACAGCTGAGAATCCAGGTCTGTTCACTCGGGCTGAAGCCGAGGCTCGGCAGGTAGCCGAAAATCAGGGGATACCACGCGCCCCAGATGAAGAACTCCAGCACCATCATCAGGAACAGCTTGAAGCGGATCGCTCGGTTCATAAGTTTGAGGCGGATAGTAGCATCTCGCGGCTCATCACGGCCATGCTCGTGAAGGCGCCAGCCCGACCGGGTGTACGGGCGTGGCGGCAGGCCATGGGGTTTCCTGCCGGGCGCTCATCCGGGCACGGTGTAGTCTATGCGCGACGGCACCAACTGATCTTTGATTCGTCCTGAGGCGTTTCCGCTTTTGTGGAGCGAGAAAAATGACTCGTAGAGACCTGTTCGTCGCATTGATGGCATCGTCGCTCACCCTGGGAGGCGTGGCCGTCACCTCGGCGCAGAAGCCCGCCCTTGGCTCGCAGGTGTTCGACTGGGCGGCGATGACCGCCACCCCGAACAAGACCGGCGAGGTGCGGACGGTCGTGCGGGCGCCGACGGTGACGCTCGACGAGCTGGAGATCCACATCACGACGCTCAAGCCGGGTGAAGCCTCGCACGCGCCGCATCAGCACCCCAACGAGGAACTGCTGATCATCCGGGAAGGGACGGTGGAAGCGCTGGTGGCCGGCGAGCACAAGCGCATCGGACCGGGATCGCTCATCTTTCAGGCCTCGAATCAGCTGCACAACATCCGCAACGTCGGCGACGTCCCGGCGACGTATCACGTGATCAACTGGAAGACGGCCGCCACGCCGAAGCCGCAGTAACGGGCGATGACTCCGGAGGAAGCTGCGGCGGCGGTGACGCTGCTCCGCGCGCCGGCCGCTCTCGGCGCTGCCGCGTTCCTGGCGGGCGCGTTGGCCGGGGAGGCCGTCATGTGGACCGGCCGGCCGGCCGGTACGCGCTGGCCCGCCGCGCTCTCACTCCTTGCCGTCGGGGTCGTCTGTGCTCCGTTCCTGCTCCCGTCACAGTGGTACCGGCCGCGGCGAGCCGGGATGCAGGGGTGGATCAGCGCCGCGGCGCTGGCGGCGTCATTACGCGGCGTCTATCTCTGCGCATCCCTTTATCCGATCCAGTCGGTGGCGTCGCGGGCCACCACCGTGATCGTGGAAGCGGCGATCGCCGGCATCCTGTGGCTGTCGGTGTTCGCGGTCAAGTGGGACGCCAGCCGGCGCGGAACTCAGACGATGAGCTGAGCCAATTCGACGTTGCGCTACGACAGCGTCACCCAGCGGCGATTCCCCGCCGCCTTCTCGATCGCGGCCAGGACACGCTGGTTGCGCACGCCGTCCTCGAAGTTCGGCGTCGGCACCGTGCCGTCGGCCATGGCCTCGAGCAGGTCATGGACCGTGTGGACGAAGGTGTGTTCGTAGCCGATGATGTGTCCCGGCGGCCACCAGCCCTTGATGAATGGATGCCCCGCCTCGGTGACCAGGATGCGGCGGAACCCGCGCAGGAGCGGCTTGTCCTTCTCGAAGTACACCTCGAGCTCGTTCATTCGCTCGAGATCGAATGCGACGCTGCCGAGGCTGCCGTTGATTTCGAAGCGGTTGTAGTTCTTCCGGCCCGGCGCCATCCGGCTGGCTTCGATGGTGCCGATCGCGCCGTTCTTGAACCGCACGAGCGCCGTCGAGGCGTCGTCAACCGTGACGCGCCCGGTCTTCTTCGGGTTGTCGGGCAGCGGCCGCGTCGTGATGAACGTTTTCAGGTCGCCGGCCACTTCGGCGATCTCGCCGACGAGGAATCGCGCCACGTCGATCGAGTGGGCGGCGATATCGCCGAGCGCGCCGGAGCCGGCCTTGGTCTTGTCGAGCCGCCACACCAGCGGGAACTTCGGGTCGGTGATCCAGTCCTGCAGGTAGGTACCGCGGAAGTGCCGGATCTCTCCCAGCTGCCCCTGCTCGATCAACTGCTTCGCCAGCATGACTGCGGGGATGCGCCGGTAGTTGTGGCAGATCATGTGTGTGACGCCCGCCTTGGTCACGGCGGCGAGCATCCGCTCGGCTTCCGGCACCGTGTTGCCCAGCGGCTTTTCGCAGAAGACCGCCTTGCCGGCGCGCGCGGCCGCGATGGCGATCTCGGCATGCGAGTCGCCCGGCGTGCAGATGTCGACGAGGTCGATGTCCTTGCGGTTGATGACCGCTTCCCAATCGGTGGAGGTCTCCTCCCAGCCGTACTCCTGCGCCGCCGCCTTGACCTTCGCGGGCGTGCGTCCGCATAACACCTTCATCCGCGGCATCAGCCGCGGCTTGAAGAACGGGCCCACCTGGCGATACGCATTGCTATGGGCCTTGCCCATGAATGCGTAGCCGATGAGCGCGACATTGATCGCCGGCATCAGCGTTGTCCTCCGGAACCAGCCGGAGTGCGCGCCGTCCGCGCCCCCGGCACTGCGTGGGTAATCGTCTTGCGGTGACGTCGGGCCATCAAT
Organism: Acidobacteriota bacterium; assembly: GCA_031431095.1. Classification (GTDB taxonomy): domain Bacteria; phylum Acidobacteriota; class Vicinamibacteria; order Vicinamibacterales; family 2-12-FULL-66-21; genus JAICSD01. The sequence continues at coordinate 4,345 of JANPCT010000593.1, forward strand.
CCCCGGCGAGCGACTCGACACCGAGTTTGCGATGGGCCTCGTCGGGGCAGCCTTTCCACTCCGCGATCATCGTGTTGCCCGTGTATTTCAGATCTTCCACGCCCATCTTGCTCGAGAAGAATCCCGCCGCGGTGAGGTCGCGGAAACTGTTGAAGAAGGCGACGCCGTGTGCCACCTCCGGCTTTGCCTTCTGCGGCCAGGCGATATCGTCCAGCACGGCCGCCCGCTGTTCCGGAGTGCATTCGAGGAATCGCTTGTCGAAGCGCTCTTCGCACTCGTGGTCGATCCAGGCGAGGCCGCCGCGCATCGGCGTCTGCCGTGCCGGATCGTCGCCCATCATGAAGTCCATGAACTCCGGCACGCCGGCGTCGGTGGCGCCGCCCGAGCGCTCGTCCTTCGGGATGATGAGGTCAACGAGCATGCGGACCGTGGCGTACTCGTGTGCCGTGAAGAACTTCGGCTTGAAGGCGGCGGCGGCCGGACGGCGCGCGGCGCGCGCGGCCTGCGTCGCTCGCACGGCATCGGCGTCGGTCCAGGTGAAGCCCGCGGCCACCGGGACCGACCCCAGCAGGCCGAGCATCGAGCGGCGGTTGATCTCCGTCATGGCTAAATCGTTCCCTTCTTGCGCTCGTCCGCGATGTAGTGACTCGTGCGCATCGAGAGCGCCAGGATCGTCCAGGTGCAGTTCTTGTCGGCCTGGGACGTAAAGGGCCCGCCGTCGGCGACGAACACATTGCGCGCATCGTGCGCCTGGCAGTTCCTGTTGACGACCGAGGTGTTCGGGTCGTTGCCCATTCGCGTCACGCCGAGCTCGTGGATGATGCGCCCTCCCGGCGCGAGCCCGTAATCGTTCTCCTCGGTCGGCATTGCCGACAGCGGCGTGCCCCCCATCTGGTGGATGATCCCTCGGAAGGTCTCCTGCATGTGCTTCGACTGCTTCTTCTCGTAGTCGCTCCACTTGAAATGGAAGCGCAGGACCGGAATGCCATATTGGTCGACGACGCGCGGATCGAGCTCGAGGTAGGTGTCCTTGTTGGGGACCATTTCACCGCGGCCGGCAAAACTCACCGTGGCGCCATAGACGCGGCGGTAGTCGCGCTTGAGATTGGCGCCGTAGCCGCCGAACGAAATCGGTGTCCCCGACGATTCGACGCCGTTGTACGAATGGATGCTGCCGAGGAAGCCGGCCCCCGGCATGCGGCGGCCGCCACCGAGCTCGATGTGGTAGCCACGCGGGAAGTCGAGCTTCTTGTTGTCGAGCCACCATGGCATGTAGAGGTGTGCGCCGCCGGTTCCATCCTCGTTGTGGGGGACGCCGTCCATCATCTTCGGGATGAAACCGGTGACGCCGGTGCCCGTGGAGTCGGTCAGGTACTTGCCAACGTTGCCCGAGGAATTACCGAGCCCGTGCGGAAACCGCGACGATTTCGAGTTCAGGAGAATGCGCGCCGATTCGCAGGCGCTGGCGGCGACGACGACGATGCGCGCGCGGACGTGATTGTCGCGCAGCGTACCCTTATCGATATACGAGACGCCGGTGGCCAGGCCAGTGTCGTCAACGGTGACCTCCCGCGCCATGGCATTGGCGATGATCTGCAGCCTGCCCGTGGCGACCGCGGGCGGGAGCAGGACCGATGGCGAGGAGAAGTTCGAGTTGGTGGCGCAGCCGCGGCCGCACTGACCGCAATAGTGGCAGGCCATCCGGCCGTTCAGCGGCCTGGTCAAAATCGACAGGCGCGACGGCACACAGGGAATGTTCAACTTGTCGGCCGCCTGCTTGATCAGGAACTCGTAGCAGCGAGGCTTCGGCGGCGGCTGAAAAATACCATCGGGCTCGTTCGGGAACGGCAGGTTGGTGCCGAAAATGCCGATCAGCTTGTCGACCTCGTCGTAGTACGGCTTGATGTCGTCGTACGTGATCGGCCAGTCGTCGCCCAGGCCGTCGAGGCTCTTGCGGCGGAAGTCATCCGGACCGAAACGCAGTGAGATGCGTCCCCAGTGATTGGTCCGGCCGCCGAGCATGCGCGATCGAAACCAGGCGAACGTGCTGCCGGGGGCGTTGGTGTACGGCTCACCCTCGAGCGTCCAGCCGCCGAGTGCCGCGTCGAATTCGCCGCCGTGGCGCTCCGGGGTGGCCGCGCCGCGCCGCGGGCTCTCGTAGTTCCACTTGAACATGTACGAGTCGCGCACCGGGTCCCACATTGGGCCTGCTTCGAGCATGACGCAGTCGGCGCCAGCCTCCGTCAGCACCTTTGCCGCCATTCCGCCTCCGGCGCCGGAGCCGATGATGCACACGTCGTAGATTTTGCGGTTTCGAATGATCTGCATGGGGGTGACCGTTTCCGTCCGCCGATTGTAGGCCAACCTGCCTCCGGCAGGAGACAGTTTTGTGCTCGCCTGAGGACGCACGCGGCGTGACGACAGCGGTTTTACGGCTCCGCTGGCGGGCACTCAGGTTGCTTACGATGTGTCGTGCCTGTCCCCGGAGGTCTCTTGTGAATCCTACGCGCGTGATGATGGTCTTCTGCGGCGGCCTACCTCTAGGAGCGCTCCTCCCGCCGGACGCGGCCGCTCAGCGCGGCGGCGGCAGCCCGCGCGTCGTGCCGCGCGCGCGCCCCGTCGTCGTCAGCCGCGGTTACTATCGGCCCTATTACCGCGGCTACTACCAGCCGTATTTCAGCCCCTACTACTACGGGGGCTTCGGCGCCGGCTTTGGTCTCGGACTGTACAGCAGGTTCTACAGCGACTGGTACGCCCCTTACTATGCCGGCTATCCGTCGTTCGCTCAGTATCCCTACCCGTACCGCTCGTACAGCGGCAACTGGTCGTCGGCGCGCGTGGAGGTCAAACCGCGCGAAGCGCAGGTGTACCTCGACGGATACTTCGTCGGCATCGTCGATCAGTTCGACGGCGTGTTCCAGCGGCTGGACCTGCCGACCGGAGAGCACGAGCTGACCGTCTACCTGAAGGGCTATCAACCGTACCGGCAGCGCACCTTGTTCCGGCCCGGTGAAAGCTACAACTTCAGGGCCGTGCTCGAGCCGCTGCCCGCCGGCGCGGCGGACGAACCTCCGCCGCAGGCTCGCGCGGCGGACCCGTATGATGCGAACCGCGATCCGCGCGATCCCTATGCGCGGCCGCCGTACGGACGCGATCCCGGAGACCGTCAGGATCCCGACCGTCAGCCACCGCCACCAGGCGATCGCGGCCGGACCATGCCGATGCCTGACCGGGCCGGAGATCGCCGCGGACCCGACAGCGCCGGCTTCGGTACGCTGAACATCCGCGTCCAGCCCGGGGACGCCAGCGTGGTGATTGACGGGGAGAGATGGGACAGTTCCGAAGGCGGCAGCCGGCTCTCTCTGCAACTCGCGTCCGGATCGCATCGCATCGAAGTGCGGAAGGACGGGTTCAAACCCTACTCCGCGACCATCCAGGTCAGGACGGGGGAGACGCAGGCGCTGAATATCAGCCTGCCTCAGGGCCAGGAGTAGCGCAATTCCGATCGAAAGGGCGGGCAGAGCCGATGGGCATGTCCGCCCTTTGCGATGTACGCGTCCTGGCGATCTCTCGAAGCGTCAGGCGCCGTGCGCGGTGTTGCGGCCGGCGTGATCGGTCGCGGGGAGGAGGATGGTGAACATCGCGCCGCCGCCCGGCGCGTTCGAGGCATGGACATCGCCGCCGTGCCGGACCACGATCGCCCGCACGATTGACAGGCCGAGGCCGCTGCCCGACGCGACGCCGCGGCCGGCGCGTGCCGCATCTGCCTTGTAAAAGCGATCGAAAATGTGCGGCAGGTGCTCCGGAGGAATGCCCGGACCCGAGTCGGCGATCGTGATCCGGACGCGTTCGCCAGCCGGCTCCGCGCGCAGCGTGACCGTACCGCCGTCCGGTGTGTGGCGAATGGCGTTTGCCGCGACGTTCTGGAGTGCCTGCTCGAGACGGTCGGCGTCGCCCCAGATGAGCGGCGTGCCGCTTGCCGCGGTGGTGGCAAGCGTGACGCCGCGGCCGATCAGCGCCGGGCGGTGGCGGTCCGCGACGCGGCGCAGCAAGTCATCGACGAGTACTCCATCGCACTCGAAGGTGTCCCCGCCCCCTTCCAGGCGCGCCAGGTCGAGAAGATCGCCGATGATGGCTTCCAGCTTGTGCGTCTCCTGGTGCGCGATGTCGAGATACTTGTCGCGGGTCGGCGCATCGAGCTGCAGCTCTTTCATGCCGAGAGTCTCGACGTAGCCGCGAATCGCGGCGAGGGGTGTCATCAGCTCGTGCGAGACGTCGGCCAGCAGTTGCCGTCTGGCGCGATCCGACTCCGCGAGGGCGGTGGCGCGGGTGTCGAGGTCCTCGGCCATGCGATTGAACGCCGCCGAGAGGGCGCTCACTTCGTCGCCGCCGGACTCGTCGGCGCGCACGTCCGTCCGTCCTTCACCGACCGCGCGCGCCGCCTGCTGCAGGGCGTGCAGGCGCCGGTGGATCGGTCCGAAAATCAGCAGAGCCATCAAGCCTGCACCGGCCCCGAGCATCGCCACGGCTACCCACACGAGCGTTGGCGCAAGCTCCCGCAGACCCACGCTCAGCGGCGGCCTGAACTGCGGCACGGCGACGATGCCGCGCGTCGTCCCGTTGACGATGATCTCGGCGTAGTCAGCGTAGTTGCGCCGCTCGCCACCGCGGCCGCGATCTCCGTCACCGCGGTCTCCGCCGCGTCCATCGCGCCTGCCCCCGCCGGGACCGCCGCGTTCGAGGAAGGCGCCGTTGTTTCTCAGACGAATGCGCGCTTCGCGTCCGAGGGTCTGGGGTATCGCGGTAGGTCGATTGGAGAACGTTCGTTCGTCGCCGGTGAGGACGACGACGAAGGGCTGAAAGCCGCTGCCGTAGCGGCTCTGCAGATGACCCTGCACATCCAGACCGGGCGTTGGCGCCAGGTGTTCCGAGAGGTCCTGCGCGGCGAGTTCCGCGAGCTGCCCGGGCGTGCGGCTCGAGCGCCCCCACATCCGGTCGGTCAGCCACACGGCCAGCCCGGTCTGCACGATCAGCAGCACCGCGAGCAGCGCGATGTAACCCAGCGCGATGCGCCAGTACACGCTCCGGTACCAGACGCGCTCAGGCATCGGCGAACTTGTAGCCCGTACCCCATACGGTGGAGATGAACCGCGGCTCGCCGGGATCGGCCTCGATCTTTTTCCGCAGCCGCTTGATCAGCGTGTCGACGCTTCGTTCGGTGATGTGCGTGTCGCCGCCCCAGACACGCTGCACCAGGGCATCGCGGCTGAACACGATGCCGCGATTGCTCGCAAGCACGTAGAGCAGATCGAATTCGTGCGCGGTCAGTTCGATGTCGCGGTCGTCGAGGCGCGCCAGCCGCCGCGCCGGATCGACGACGAGTCCGGCGACGGTCACGGGCGCCTGGTGCGCCGAGGCATTGGCGGCGCCGCGCCGGCGGCGTAACAGCGCCCGCACGCGCGCGACGAATTCGCGGATACCGAACGGCTTGGTCAGATAGTCGTCCGCGCCGCTGTCGAGGCCGTTGACCTTGTCCGCCTCTTCGCGCCGGGCGGTGAGCATCAGGATCGGCACGTCCCTGAGCCGCGGCTCCCGCCGGATGGCGCGACAAACGGTGATTCCATCCAGGCCCGGCAGCATGACGTCGAGCACAATCAGATCGAAGGGTTCGGTCCGCGCCTTGTGCAGCCCCTGGGTGCCGTCGGCCGCCGCTTCGGTCGTCAGTCCTTCGAGTCCGAGGTGGAGCAGCACGAGCTCGCGGATGTGCTCGTCGTCTTCGACCACGAGCACGCGCCCCGAGGATGCCGCGCCGCCGTCCGGCCGGCCGTTGGTGGGTTCGTTCGGCATGATCGTCCACAGTCTAGCGGGCGCGCGGCGCGCGCGCCGCACGCCTGCCGACCTTTCATCGATTTGTCATCAAGTCGTGCTCCGGGGGCGGAGTCTCACGAGCGCGAGGATCGTCCGTTTCATGCCTGTACTGAAGCCTCGCAGCGGAGATCGGTTTAGTCGTTATAATCCCCGGCGGCGCCTGCCACAGTGCTGTCACACATGGGGCCGGCATGTGGCTGTTCATAAAGGAGTGTCCCGATGATTCGCGTGATTGCGGCGACCGTAACGGTACTGGCACTTTCAGGGCAGAACCCCGCTCCACCGGCGGCGCCGGCGGACGCGTCGTGTTCCGAGATGGCGACGGCGCTGCAGGCGATGATGCGCAACGACGTGCGGCTCAGGGACTGGGCGAATCTCGCGCGCTACCGGGACGCCAACCGGGCGCTGCAGGCACCGGCCGCCGGGGACGCGCGGGTGGTCTTCATGGGCGATTCGATCACCGACGCATGGCCGCAGCCGCGCTTCGGCGCGTTCTTTCCCGGCAAGCCGTATGTCGGCCGCGGCATCAGCGGCCAGACCACGCCCCAAATGCTGATCCGATTCCGTCCCGACGTCATCGACCTCAAGCCGAAAGCGGTCGTCATCCTTGCCGGCACGAACGACATCGCGTCGAACACGGGGCCGATGACCGATGAAGACATCGAGCGCAACATCGAGTCCATGGCCGATCTCGCGAAGGCCCACGGTATCAAGGTGGTGCTCTCCAGCATCATGCCGACCGGCGCGTACCATGCGGCGCCAAACGCCGTACCGCAGTCCACGACCCGGCCGATGTCGCGGATCAAGGCCATCAACGACTGGATGAAGAGCTATGCCGCGGCGAACGGCCACGTCTATCTGGACTACTTCACGCCGATGCTCGACGCGACCGGCATGATGAAGACCGAGCTGACCACAGACGACCTGCACCCCAATGCCGCCGGTTACGCCATCATGGCGCCGCTCGCGCAGGCCGCGGTCGACAAGGCGCTGCGTTAGGGGCGCCTTTCTCACTCGAAGGAATCGAAGGAGTCGAAGACGCGTCGAAGAGAATAAGTTGGCACGTCGAAGGAGTCGAAGGAGCAGCA
>JANPCT010000594.1:0-4850 GCA_031431095.1 Acidobacteriota bacterium
CCATCGAGATCGCCGACTTCGAGGCAGCGCGCCAGCACCTGGGCGCCCTGCACGCCCGCCGCGGCGGCACGGCGCTGGTCGTCGCGCGCCTCCTGGCCCGCTGGGCGCCGCGCACCCTCACGAGAATGATCCGGTTCAAGCGGGCGACGACGCCGGCGGTCCCCGCCGGGCCGCCGGTGGGGCCATGAAATACTCGCTCGTCATCGCGACTTATAACCGGGCCGCCGATCTTCAGGAGACTCTCGCCAGCCTTGCCCGCCTGCAGCCGGGCGGACCGTGGGAGGTCATCGTCGTCGACAACAACTCCACCGACCGCACGCGGCAGATCGTGGAGTCCGCCGCCGCCGCCTTTCCGGCCCCGCTGCGGTATGTCTTCGAAACGGAACAAGGCCGCAGCCCCGCGCTAAACGCGGGAATTCGTCTCGCGGAGGGGGACGTCATCGTGACGACCGACGACGATGTGCGCGTCGAGCCCGACTGGCTCGATCGGGCGTCCGCCGCCATGGCGCGGCTGCACTGCGACTACGTGGGCGGCCGTGTGCTGCCAATCTGGGGCAGCCCGCGGCCGGCGTGGCTTCCGAACCGCGGCGGCAAGCACTGGGCGGTCATCGCGCTGCTCGACTACGGTCCCGATCCGATCGAGTTCGGCGCGCGTGTGCCGCTCGGCGTCAACATGGCATTCCGGCGCAGCGCCTTCGAGCGCGCAGGTATGTTCGACACCCAGACCGGACGCAGAGCCGGCACTCTCCTCGGCCAGGAAGTCCGTGAATGGTGTATCCGCGCGCGCGCGGCCGGCGTCCGCGGTTTCTACGCACCTGAGATGGTCGTGCAGCACGTCATCCCCGCATCGCGGCTGAACAAGGCCTACTTCAGGCGCTGGTTCTACTGGCGCGGCATCAGCCGCGCCAGGCTCTACACGAAATTCGGGCTGGACATGGAAGCGCCCGAGCGAACGGCAATCGACTTCAAGAACGTGCCGCACATCTTCGGCGTGCCGCGTTATCTCTACCGCAAAGCGCTGTCCAGCGCGTGGACGTGGGTGACCGCAACGATCCGCGGGGACGCGGTGGCCTCGTTCGACAACGAGTTGTGGGTCTGGTTCTTTGCCGGCATCGTCCGGCAGCGATGGATGGAACCGCGGTGAGTCTCCTCCGCCGCATCACGCCGGTGGTGCACAGGATCGATCACGCCCTGGGGCGCATGTCGCCGCGCCGCGACGTGCTCGTCGAAATGCGCACACCGGTCTATCAGGCCGTGCTCGGGCCGATTGCGGCAGCCCTTGCGCGCGAGCCGGACGTGCACCTCTGGTACACCAGTGAATCGCCCGACCGGTTGCGGCCGTTGCTCCCGGAAGGGCGGTTCCTGACGCACGCCGACGTGGAATGGCGGCGGTTCGATCTCTACATCAACGCCGACCCGTGGGCGGCGGCGCGCCTGCGGCGCTGCGCGCACCGGGTCAACTTCTTTCATGGTGTCGCGGGCAAATACGATCTCGATCAGCCGGTTGGCCTGCCGCTCGGGTTCGAACACTACGATCGCGTCGGCTTCATCAACCGCGACCGGATGACGCGGTATCTGAACGCCCGGATCGTGACCCAGACACAGGCCGTCCTCGTCGGTTATCCCAAGCTCGATGCGCTGGTGTCGGGCGCGCTTGATGGCGGGAGCGTACGGGCGTCGCTCGGCCTTGCGCCGGGCCGCCCGACGGCACTGTACGCGCCGACGTACTCGGAAGCATCCTCTCTGCACCTGGCGGGCGAAGCGATCGTCGAAGCGCTCGTCGCGGCGGGCGCCAATGTCATCGTCAAACTCCACGACCGTTCGCTGGATCCGGATCCGAAGTACAACGCCGGGGTCGACTGGCGAGCCCGGTTTCGCACTGTCGAGCAGGTGCATGCGGGCCGCGTCCGGTTCGTCGAGTCGCCTGATGCCTCGCCGCTTCTCGCGGCCGCGGACTGCATGGTGACCGACCATAGTTCCGTCGGCTTCGAGTACCTGGTCCTGGATCGACCCCTGCTCATTTTCGATGCGCCGGAACTTCCCCGGACGGCGCGAATCAACATGGAGAAGGTCGTTCTCCTGCGCAGCGCCGCGGCGGTGGTCCGGACAGCTGCGGAGCTTGCCGGAGCGACGGTCCGGGCGCTCGAGAACCCCGCGCAGCTCTCCGCCGTTCGACGGCAGGTCGCGGAGACCTTGTTCCACGATCCCGGACGGGCGACGACGCGGTCCGTCAGCCTGGTGCTCGGCTTGCTGCGTCCGTCCGCGATAGAGCCGGTCGGGTCGCCGCAACCAGGGCGTAAAGAGGTCTCGTGACCGCCCCCGACGCGACCATTCTCATCGCCACTTATAACCGCGCCCCGCTGCTGGACGAGACACTGCAGTCGCTTCGCGGACTGCGCGTGCGCGACGGGCGCCAATGGGACGTCCTCGTCATAGACAACAACTCCACGGACGAGACGCGCGCGGTCGTCGAGCGGCAGTCGCCGACGTTTCCCGTAAGCTTGCGTTACCTGTTCGAGGCGAGGCAAGGGCGTTCCAGCGCGCTGAACGCCGGCATCGCCGCGTCGAAGGGCGCCATCCTGGCGATGACGGATGACGACGTCCGGGTCGAGGCTGACTGGCTCGACGCGGCTTGCGATGCGCTCCAGGATCCATCAATCGCATACGCCGGCGGTCCGGTGGCGCCGATCTGGGAATCCGCGCCGCCGCCGTGGCTCGACCTGACGCGGGGCGATCTCTGGGGCACGATCGCGATCCAGGACCACGGCGATCAGCCCTTCCTCTACGACGACGCGCGCAAGGTTCCGCTGGGCGCGAACATGGCGGCGCGGCGATCGCTGTTCGCGGCAATCGGCGGGTTCCGCGCCGACCTCGGCCGATCGAGCGGACGCCTGATTCTGGGCCAGGAGGTGCCGGAACTGCTGATGCGAGCCCGCGCTGCGGGCCATCGCGGCCTGTACGTTCCGCCAATGCGCGTGCACCATCACATTCCGGCCCGCCGCCTCACCCGCTCGTACTTCCGCAGGTGGTGGTTCGGGAAGGGGGTGTCGCGCCGGGCGCTCGAACGGATGCAGCCCGTCACCGAAATGGGCATCGATCTGCGGAAAACGCCGCACGTGCTCGATGTGCCGCGCTACATGTTTGGATCCGCGGTGCGCGACGCCGCAGGATGGGCCAGGAGTGCCGTCAGCGGCCGGCCTGCGGACGCCTTCCGGCACCAGATGATGTTGATCTACTTCTCGGGCTACTTCTGGGCGAGGCTGACTTCGCGATCGCCGCGGGAAATCGCGCGGCTGAACGGGGACGTCACAGTCTCCACGCCCAGCTCGTAGCAACCTTCGTCGCCGGTCCGCGACACCGTCTGAAAGCCCAGAGAGGGATACAAATCGGCCACCAGAGCGTTCTTGGCGGACCGGATGTACCGCCCGCGCAGGCACGCCACGCCGGCACTCCTTGCCGCCTCGACAGCGCAATCCAGCATGAACTTCTCCACCTCGCGGCGCAGCACGCGGCAGCTCATGAGCCAGGTGTCGATGTCCCAGCACGCAGCTTCGCCCGACAGGACGCAGAACAGGACGCCGATGATCCCGTAATCGCCGTAGCGATCCTTGAGGCTGAATACGCCAGTCCATCCCGACGCGGCTATCTGACGTACTTCCGCGACGGTGCGGCGCCTCGTAGTCAGATTGAACTGGTTGGTCTTGTTGGTCAGCTGCGTGACGCGGTCGAGATTGCCGTCCGACACCGGCTCGCACGTGCCGCACATGTGCAGTCCGGCGAGGAAGTCGTCCAGGCTGCCGGCGCTGTGGCGCGCGCTCGCCCTTTCCTGCTCGCGGCGATAGCCGTCCGCGCGCAGGCGATCCTCGGGCGACCAGATGATCGCGGGAAAGTAGCGTCCGCGATCGAGTTCCCTGACGAACGAGAACACCGAGGTTCCGGGCTCGGGCACGGCTACTTCGGGCAGCTGCCCGCGCACCCATGCTCGCTCGAACGGGTTGTCGTCGATGAAGACCAGGCTGTCGAGACCGACGCCGATCTGCGTGGCCACGGCCCGAAGATTCGCCGCCTTGTCGTCCCAGTTCGCGGTGAACGACGCGAAATCCTCCAGGCGGAGCACCATACCGGTCTTGTCGCGAAACGGCGCTTCCGCGTCTTCCGGGTTGTTCTTGGAGCACACGGCCAGCACCACGCCGCGCTCCTTCAGGTCGCGGATGTAACGCTGCAGGTCGGCGTGCGCTTCGCCCTCGGGTGTTCCGGGGCCGACTTTGATGCCGTCAACCCCGTCTTCGCCGATCACGCCCTTCCATAACGTGTCGTCGAGATCGCAGACGAGAACCTTGCGCGAGAGCCCCACGACGGCGCGGATGTGCGCCATCTGCTCTTCCGCGAGCAGGGGCAGCGCTTCCGACGAGGGGTGTTGTCGCGCGAGGTACCACAGACGCGGGTTCGACCACCGGTCGACGCCAGCCTCCGCGGAAACCTGCTCGGCGTCGAGGAGCGACACGCCAGGCCGCAGGGACTCGCCAAGTTCGAGGTTGATACGGCGGATGAGACGCCGGCGGCCACCCGGTAGCTGCACCGAGAGCAGCCCTGCGGCTTCGTCGGCCGGCAGGTCAAAGGTGTGTTGGATGACGTGGCAGTCGCAGGCAGCGTGCAGGGCCGACCACAAGGCGCGGTACTCGTCGACGATCCCTCTCGCGATCCCAAGCGACTCGTCGGGACCAACGGGAGGGAGCTCGAGATCACGCCAGTGCGGCGCAATGATGACGATGGTTGGCTTGAAGGAGGCGAGCACGCCGCCGCGTTCGAGAATCTCCTGCCGGAACGCGCCGAAGGCGCCTTCGTGGAAG
>JANPCT010000595.1:0-2991 GCA_031431095.1 Acidobacteriota bacterium
GCCCGACCTGGTCAGCCATTGCGTTTCCGGGTTGTAGAAGTCGGTCCCGGTGATCGACGCCATGCTGCCGCCTTCCACCGTCAACTGGCCTTGCCAGTGCCGCCAGCCGCGTGGCGCGTCACCGGGGTGGTAGGGCGTGGCTCCCGACTCAAACGTCAGCTGCAGCTCCGTGGTTCCGGCGCCCGGCGACGCCGTGTCCGTCAGATAGTCCTGTTGCCAGATCGCGTGGTCGTTCTTCATCAGCGTGATCGATTCGATCGGCGCGGTACCGATGACGCGTCCGACGACGCGGCGCGTCGGCGCGAACGGCGCGCGCGCACCCATCGTCGTCCCATTCAACTTGACGTCGAGGATCATGCGATCGCCGGTCGTCGCGTACGTGTGCCCCGCCTTCAGCTCGGCAAAGATGCCGTCGCGCGATCGTGCCGGCGCGAGGACGGCAGCCAGACCGCCTCGCTGCGCGAGTGTGTCCCGGCTTGGCGCCGAGTACCCGGGATGCGAGTTGTGATCGTCTGACGCGGCGACGAACCCGACCTGATGTCCGTGCGCCAAATACGCCTGACCGAACCATTCGAACGTGCCATGCATGGACATGACTTCGACCAGCGGCTCGAGCACCGGATCGGAATAGCGGTAATCGCCCGGCTGATGGGCGTGTGGAATGACCAGGACGTCGCGCGGATCGATCTTGGCGTGGAGCGCCTCGTAGAGGCGCTGCAAGGTCGGGTACTCGAGCGCCGAAATGCGCTCGCGCCCTTCAATGGTCCGATAGAGCACGTTATGGTGCCCGCCGTTTTGCGACGGCGTCGTCCACTCGTAGCCCAGATACGGGATGAAGCGACCCGGCGCGTCGTACTTCAGGTTGGCCTTCCGCATCAGGTCCCATTCGCCCGCGTCGAGCGACGTATCGTGCTCGGAGTGCGTCACGAAATCCAAGCGGGCGTCGTCGCGGGCGAATCGCATGAAGTAGTCGACCGTGCCGATGCCCTCGGCGTAGCCCGAGTGCGCGTGTGTTTCCCCCCAGAACAGCCGCCGCTGCGGATCCCGATCCACAAGAATCGGGTTGCCTTCCCCAGTCATCCGCCCGTCCGCGGACCGGAGCGTCACCCAGTGCACGCCGGGCTGATCGAGCGCCAGCGAGAGGACCGTGATCGGCTCGCGGCCGGCCTGCGTCGTCGCCCGGACCACGCCGTCGACCAGGAGTTCGAACGCAGGAATCGCGCCGGTGGCGCGGTTGAAGTACCGATCCTCGGCGCGCACCGAGACTTCAAAGGTTTCGCCGGGCCCGACGATGCTGGGCGCAAAAGCGTGGACGCCGGTTGGAGGCTGGCCCACGATGACGAAGCGCATCAGCGGGAGGTCGAGCCACTGGCCCGACGCGTCGAGATCCACGTAGATCGGGAGCGGCATCCGCTCGCTCGAGATGGTCGGGAGCATGATGCCGCGCCCGCCGCGCGAACGGTCGCCGTAGGTGATCGTCACCGTCGTGCCGGGATCGAGTTCACCCGCGGTCAAGCGAAACACCAGCGCCGGCTCCGGCGCGCGGAATCCGCCGTGCGGACCGGAGGCCATGATCGACTCGACCAAGAAGCGCGCGTCGGTGTCGGTGGTGGCGACGGTGACGTAGCCTTCGCCCCCAGGATCGGTCGTCTGGTATTCGCCGAAGTTCGCCCCGAAGTGGCGGGCAATCCAGAATCCGCCGCCGCGTTTCACGCCGCGAGAGCCGACCGTCCAGATCTGGCGAAGCGTCGCATACGTGTGGGCTTCGAACGGGCCAAGCGACTCGGCGCGCAACGTGCCGAGTGCCTGGGGCTCTTCTTCGCGCATTCGAAATTCGCGAATCAGCTGATCCACATTCCTCGACGCGGCGGCCGCCCCTTGACCTCGCGGCGGCGTCGTCGCGAACCGGCGGACGTTGGGACCCTCGAGCCCCACCTCCAGACCCGCGAGCGACTGTGCGTCGATCCAGTCGGCGAGGACCCGTGCGCGCCACGCGATGGTCGTTGCGTTCGTTGGCTGCGCGGCTGCCTCGCGCTTGAGTTGAGCGACTTCGTCCTTGAGATCGGCGCCGCCCATCACGTTCAATCCGAGCAGGGAGCCGACCATGGCCAGCGCCAGTCCGATACGCGGGAGATTCCCGTTCATGGCCTTCCTCATTGAGCGAGCCGTCGGATCAGCGCATCGTTGAGCCTGGCGCCGAAACCCGGCCGGTCGCTGACGGTGAGATGTCCGCGATCGAACGCTTCGGGAGGATCGATGAGTTCCGCCCGCCACGGCGCTTCAGCAAACGCAAACTCGTTGATCTCGATGTTGGGCAACGCCGTGCAGAGGTGCGCGACGGCCAGGTTGCCGACCGGGCTGGCGGGACCGTGCGGCGAGACACGCAACCCCATCGCCTCAGCCATCGCCGCGATTTTGCGCAACTCGAGCATGCCGCCGCACCACTTGGCGTCCGGCATGAGGACGTCCACCGCGCCGGCCGCGGCATATCGATAGAAGGCGGGCAATCCGTACAGCGCTTCCCCTCCAGCCGTCGTCATGGGCGCTGCCTTGTTGATGGCCGCCAGGTTCGCCAGCGGTTCGGCGGGGGTGACCTCTTCGAGCCAATAGAGTCTGAGCGGCTCGAGCGCGGTCAACAGGTCGAGTCCTTCCGAGAGCGTCAGGACGCTGTGCACGTCGACCAGCAGGTCGCGCGCCGATCCGAGCACACCTCGCACGGCTCGCGCGCATTCGACGCCGCGCTGAATGAACGCGGTTCTTGCTGCCCCGGCGGCGGTCGGCGTGCCATCGAACGGGGCCATCTTCACCGCATCGAAGTTGGCCGTCACCGCTTGCTCCGCCGACTGGGCGAAGCCCTTCGGCGTGCGGTCCGTCGTCATCCGATTGATGTTGGCGTACTGCCGGACTTGTGACCGCAGCCGCCCGCCGAACAGCTGATAGGTGGGCACGCCAAGCGCCTGTCCCTGCAGGTCCCAGAGCGACTGCTCAATC
>JANPCT010000596.1:0-2081 GCA_031431095.1 Acidobacteriota bacterium
TGGCGTTCCAGCGCAGGGTCACGGCGAACGGCGTCAGCACCAACACGACCGGGCCGCTGCTCGCCGCACCGGCGTGGGTGAAGATCGCCCGCGATGGCGACGTGATCACCGCGTCCTGGTCGGACGATGGCACGACGTGGACCGTCGTCGGATCGGACACGATCGCGATTCAACCGACGGTCTTCATCGGCGTGGCGAACAGCAGCCACAACGCGGCGGCGCTGGGCACCGCGAAGGTTGACGGCGTCAAACGCTAGCGACCAGTTGTCCGGCCATTTGCTCGAAGGCATGCTCGCGACAGCCGGATAGAAAGATTCTCATTGCCGGAAGATTCACCAGCCTATAGAATCGACGCCCCTCACACTGACCGCCGCGGCCGGCGCCGTAGGCCCCAAGAAGAGATCCGCTTATGCAGAATTTCGCTCAACGCCCGTTTGCGATTGTGGTGTGTTCCCTCGCCGTGCTGTGCTGTGCCGTCGTCGCGCGCGCGCAGACTGTTGATCCCACCTACGATCCGGGCGCGAACCAGATTGTCAATGCCCTTGCCGTCCAGCCGGACGGGAAGATCGTGGTCGGCGGCAACTTCACCGGCCTCGGCGGGGGGACCGGCGCGACAACGCGCAACCGCATCGGGCGGCTCAATGTCGACGGCACGGTCGACGCCAGCTTCAATCCAGGCACGAACGGTCCCGTCCTAGCGGTGGCGGTGCAGGCGGATGGAAAAATCCTGGCCGGCGGCAACTTCACGTCGGTCGGAGGTGGGACCGGTTTGACGACGGCGCGAAGCCGCATCGCGCGGTTCAACGGCGACGGCACCGTCGACACCGGCTTCAATCCGGGCACGGGCGGGACCGGGACCTTGAACGTCTGGTCCCTGGCCCTGCAGCCGGACGGCAAGATCCTGGTCGGCGGCGAGTTCACGACGCTGGGCGGCGTGCCGCGCAGCGCGATCGGACGGCTCAACGCCGACGGTTCGATCGACACCGCCTTCAATCCGGGCGTGACCAAGACGTCCGGCAACCCCATCGTCTACACGATGGCCGTGCAGACAGATGGGAAGATTGTCGTCGGTGGCTATTTCAACGGCCTCGGCGGGGCGGTGCGCAACTACATCGGCCGGCTCAACGCCGATGCCGGCGGCACGGTTGACGCAGGCTTCGATCCCGGCGCCAATTCCATCAGCGGCGTCAACGCGCTGGCGCTCCAGGCTGACGGGAAGATCCTGGTCGGGGGCACCTTCACCAGGCTCGGGGGGGGCGGCGGGCCCGCGCTGGGGGTCCCGCGTGCGAACATCGGCCGGCTCCTCACCGACGGCACGGTCGACAGCTTCAATCCAGGGGCGGAGACCCAGGTTCTCACGCTCGCGGTGCAGGGGGATGGGAAGATCCTCGCCGGTGGGTACTTCAAGTGGCTGGGGAACGCGGGCATCACTCCAGGCCGTTCTGTCCGTAACTACATCGGGCGGATCAACCCTGATGGCATCGTCGACGGCAGCTTCGATCCGGGCGCGAACAACGTGGTCAACGCCGTGGCGCTCCAGGCGGACGGCTGGATCGTGGCCGGCGGCATTTTCGACCGTCTCGGCAACGGCAACTCGTTGGCGGCCGGTGTGGGCGTGCTTCGCAATAAGATCGGGCGGATCGTCAACGTTGTGCCGTGCACGTTCTCGCTCTCGTCGTCCTCGGCGACGGTTGCGTCGGGCGTCAACGGGGGCAGCGTGACGCTCACCGCGAGCGATGCGTCGTGCCCGTGGACCGCGCCGAGCAACGCGTTCATCACGGTGACGTCGAACAGCTCCGGGACGGGGACGACGCTCGTCACATGGGTCACCTCGATCAACGCCAGCACCTCTCCGCGGGTCGGCGCCATCACCATCGCGGGGCTGACGTTCACGATCACGCAGGCTGGCGCCTCGACGACGCGCCGCGTGGACATCGATTTCAATCGCGACGCCATCAGCGATATCGCAGTGTTCCGGCCGAGCATTGGTCGCTGGTTCGTCAACGGGCAGCCGAACAACGACTGGGGCGCGCCGGGCGACATGCCGGTCCCCGGCGACTATGACGGCGACGGCAAAACCG
>JANPCT010000597.1:0-4614 GCA_031431095.1 Acidobacteriota bacterium
CGGGTCCGCGAAACACCGCGACGCCGCAGAAGCTGGACGAAGACTACACCGCGCGGATCAAGAAGGCGACCTCAGACGCACGTATCCTGACCGAGCTGGTCGATCACATGCCGCTGTCCGCTGCGGTGCCCTCGCCGTTGAAGTTCTTTGGATACGTGCCCGGCGAACCCGGCCACCTCACCTACCACGCCGACATCGTCCGCTACTACGAGGCCCTCGAGAAGGCCTCGCCGCGCGTGAAGCTTTTCCGGATTGGCAAGAGCGACGAGGGGCGCGACATGGTGGCGCTGGCGATCGCGGACGAAGCCACCATCAAGCAGCTGGATAAGTACCGTCAGATCACCGCGAAGCTCACCGATCCGCGCAAGCTCCAGGAAGCGGAGGCCAGGCAGCTGATCGCGACCGGCAAGCCGATCTACTACGCGACCGGCAGCATTCATACTCCGGAGACGGGCAGCCCCGAAATGCTCGTGGAGCTGGCGTTTCGGCTGGCCGTCGAGGAGTCCGCTTACATCCAGACCATCCGCAACAATTCGATCGTCGTGCTGACGCCGTCGACCGAAGTGGACGGCCGCGAAAAGGCGGTCGACAATTTCAACTTCTCGCTGAAGAACCCCGGGAAGCCCGCGCCCGGGCTGGTCTACTGGGGCCAGTTCGTCCAGCACGACAACAACCGTGACGGCATCGGCGTCGGCCTCAAGCTGACGCAGAACATTCTCAAGAGCTTCCTCGACTGGCACCCGACGGTCTTCCACGATCTCCACGAATCGGTCACGCTGCTTTACGTGTCGACCGGGACGGGCCCGTATAACACCGTCGTCGATCCGATCCAGGTGAGCGAGTGGTGGCTGCTCGCGCAGAACGAGATGCTCGAGATGGTCAAGCGCAATGTCCCCGGCGTCTGGACCTACAACTACTACGACGGCTGGGTCCCGAACTACATGTTCTGGATCGGCGTCACGCACAACTCAATCGGCCGCTTCTACGAGACCCAGAGCTTCCGCGGACAGAACTACGCGATTCCGGGGAATCAGAGCCGCGAATGGTATCGGCCCAATCCGACGCCGAGCGACATCATGTGGGGGCCGCGCGCCAACGTGAACATGCAGCAGAGCGCGCTGCTCATCTCGATGAACAACGTCGCCAGGAACCGCGAGACGTTCCTCGAGAACTACTACCTGAAGAACAAGCACACCATCGAACGCGGACAGTCCAGGGCGCCGTACGCCTACGTCGTTCCCGCTGCGCAGCGCCGGAAGGTCGAAGCCGCCGACTTGATGAACCTGGTCCGGCGCGAAGGGGCCGAGGTCCACACCGCGAATGCCGCGTTCACTGCCGGCAACGTGGCCGTGGCGGCGGGCGACTATGTCGTTCGCATGGACCAGCCGTACGGCGCCATCGTCGAAACACTGCTCGGCGTTCAGTACTACGCGCCCGACAACCCGCGTCCCTACGACGACACCGGCTGGGCGATTCCACAGGTGCGGAACGTGAAAGCGTCGCCCGTCGCCGACAAGGGCATCCTTCAACAGGCGATGACGCTGGCGACGGTGGACTTCAAGATCCCCGGCACCATCTCAGGCACCGGGCCCGTGCTCATCGTGGACCATACGACGGACAATCCTCTCGTCACCTTCCGCTTCCAGCACGCAGCGGTGAAGATGGCCGCGGCGGAACAGGCCTTCGAAGCCAGCGGACACACGTTCGCGCCCGGCGCGTTCATCATTGCGAATGCAGACCGCGCGGCGCTCGAGCCGAGCATCAAGGCTCTCGGGCTTTCGGCGTGGGCCGTCGCGGCGGCGCCGTCGGTGCCGGCGCACGATCTCGACGTGCCGCGGGTCGGCTACATCCACACGTGGACCAGCACGCAGGACGAAGGCTGGGTCCGGATGGCCCTCGACACGTTCAAGATCCCGTACACCTACTTCGCCGACAACCTCGTCCGACGCGGCGGCTTGAAACAGAAATTCGATGTCATCCTCTTTCCGCATGCGGGAGGCACGGGCGCCGGGCTCGTCTATGGCGGCGTTCAGGGCAGCGAACCGCGTCCCTATAAGAAAACCGAAGAGACCCCGCATCTCGGCATCCAGGACTCGACCGACGACATGCGCGGCGGCCTTGGCTACGACGGCTTGCAGGAGCTGATGAAGTTCGTGCAGGAGGGGGGCGTCCTGCTGACGGAAGGCGGCACCTCGACCATCTTCCCCGAGTTCAAGCTGACCCAGGGCATCAGCATCGACGATGGTGAAGGGCTGAACGCGAGGGGCTCGGTCCTCAAAGCGGTCCTCGGCGATCGGCGCAGCCCCGTTCTGTATGGCTATGACCAGAACGCCCTCGCGGTCTACTTCAATCAGGGGCCGATCTTCTCGCTCGCTGGCGGCTTCGGCCGCGGCGGCCGCGGCGGTGCGGGTGCTCCCGCGAACTTCGGCAACATGCAACCGAACGCGGTGCCGCCCCGGCTGACGACGCTCGAGGCGGGTGCCGTTCAGGCATCCGGAGATGCCCCTGCCGCCGATCAGGCCGGCGGACGCGGACGTGGTGGACGAGGTGCGGGAGGCGGTGGCGGCGTCGGCGGACGCGGTGGCAGCGCCAATCCCAACGCTCCGCGCGTGCTGCTGTCGTTCCCCACCGACCCGAACGATCTGCTGCTGTCCGGACTCCTGGTTGGCGGTGAAGCCATCGCCGGCCGTCCGGTCGCGATCGACGCACCCGTCGGCAAGGGACACGTCGTGATGTTTGCCAACCGCCCGTTCTGGCGCTGGCAGACACAGGGGAATTTTTTCCTCGGATTCAATACGATCCTGAACTGGAACGATCTCGACGCGGGCCGTACCGCTCCGGCGACCACGACGGCGGAGCGATAGGCACGCCTTGCTACTGGAGGAGCCGCACGTGAAACGCCCTCTGCCGACCGTCCGCTTCATCGCCGTTACCGCGATCATCCTCTCGGTTGCGTCAGCCGCAGCGCAGAGCGTGACGCTCCGCTACCGCTGGAACAAGGGTGAGACGTTGACCTATCGCATGACGATCCTCACTTCCAGCGTGATCACCGGCCTGCCGTCGCTCGCCGAAATGAAGGTCGATCAGACGATGACGCAGGTGATGACGATGGCGGTCGAGGATGTCGCCGCAGATGGCACGAGTACGGTGCGGCAGACGTTCACGTCGGTCAAGATGGAGATGAACGGCCCGATGGGGCACATCGAGTACGACACCGCCGCCCCGGCGAGTGGCAGCAACCCGATGGTCCAGCCGCTGCGGCAGGTTCTCGGACAGATGGTCGGCGAATCGGTAACCGTGGTCCAGGCTCCCGACGGCACAGTTCGAAAGGTCGAGGGGGCCTCGCGGCTCGTGGACAAGATCCTGAAAAGCCTTCCTGACGATCCGTCCGCCCAGGCCGCCGCGCAGAGCTTGAGGTCGGTTCTCAGCGACGAGGCGCTCAAGTCCACGCTGGAGCAGAGCTTCTCCAGGCTTCCAGCCGCCGACGTCAAGGCCGGAGACACCTGGGACGGAGAGATCAGCATGGGCAACGCCGTGGCCGGACGCATCGGCGGCACCGTCAAGTTCACCCTCAAGGCCGTGGAGGGCACGCCGGAGAGCGGCATCGCTCGAATCGGCGTCGCCCTGGCGTTGCAGCAGACGACCGCCGCGCCGCCGGGGCCAAATGGAATTGTCGTCAAGCTGGGCGACGCCCGCGGCTCCGGTGAAATGCTGTTCGACGTGGCGAAGGGCCGGATCCAGAAGAGCACGATGAAGACCGATCTGCCCTCGACGATGACCGGCAGGTCACCCGATGGGACGGCCGCGACCATGCAGAACAAGACGACCACGACGATGACGATGGAGCTGGTGGCGAAATAGGCTTTAGGCTTTAGGTTTAGGCTTAGGCTTTAGGTTTAGGCTTAGGGAGGTTCGATGAGACTTCTGGCGATTGCGGCGGCAGCGATATTGACGGCGTCGAACGTGTCGGCCCAGCAGAGGAGCGGGGACGCCGACCAGGCTGCCATCGCCGGCATCCGTACTGCGTACCAGGCCGCGGCGGGGACCCAGGACGGCGCGGCTCTGGCCAGGCTGCACGCGCCGGACGGCGTCGAGATGCCGCCGAACGCGCCCGCCGCGAGGGGCCGCGTGGCTATTGAAGCGTTTCACAAGGGCTTCGGGCAGCAATGGATGATGCACGGCATCACCATCACGTCTACCGAAACCAGAGTCAGCGGCGACACCGCCTACGACATCGGCACCTACAAGCAGGGACTGATGTCGCAGAAGGGCGGCGGCATGATCGACGACAAGGGCAAGTACGTCGTCCTGCTCAAGAAAGACGGCAGCGGCAAGTGGTGGATCACCCACTCCATTTACAACAGCGACCTCCCGCCCCCCGGCGGCACGCCGGCAAAGTAGCCGCGCGGAATCCGGTGATTCGCGTGGCCGGCCGGTGATGCCGGATCGAGAGATCGGTGTTCGCGCCGGGACGGCTGCCGACCGCGACTTCGTCATCGACACGGCGCGGCGCTTCGCCGCGTTCGGACCGCCGCCCTGGCGCTCGGCGCTCGAAGTCGTCGAAGGAGAGGTCCGCTGCCTCGACGATTTCTTCGACGGCCGGCTCAGGGGTCC
>JANPCT010000598.1:0-3189 GCA_031431095.1 Acidobacteriota bacterium
GGACGAAGGAGGATGTTTGTGAAGGCGCTACCACTCATGCTCGCGGGCCTCGCACTCGGGACACTCTCATCCACCTCGTCCCAGGAGACGGTCACCTTCGCTACGGCTGAACCCGGAAAGCCCCCGGCCGGCTGGACGGCGAGCCAGACAGGCAGCGGCCACGCCCAGTGGGCCGTCGTCGCCGACGCGACGGCGCCGAGCAGACCCAACGTGCTGAAGCAATCGGGTAACGCGACCTATCCGGTGTGCATCAAGGACGACACGAGCGTCAAGGACGGCTTCGTCGAGGTCAAGTTCAAGCCCGTCTCCGGCCGGGAGGATCAGGCCGGCGGACTGCTCTGGCGCGCGAAGGACGTCAACAATTACTACGTCGCGCGCGCCAACGCCCTCGAGGATAACGTGACGATTTACCACACCGTCAACGGCCGCCGCACCGAAAAGAAACGGACGGACATGAAGGTCGCGACCAATCAATGGCACAGCCTGCGTGTCGAATTTCAGGGGAATCACGTCGCGGTGCTTCTTGACGGCCGGAAGGCTCTCGACTGGGACGACGAGACGTTCAAGGACGCAGGAAAGGTCGGCGTCTGGACCAAGGCGGACAGCGTCACGCTGTTCGACGATTTCTCATACGCCAGCAAGTAGAGGACGCAGCCATGCGCGCATTGATGTCAGCCGCTGTCCTGCTCGCCGCGACCATGCAGCCAGGTGCCGGCCCGGAACCGCTGCGATTCGCGCGCGGGATCGAGTTGCCCGCCGTCGAAGGACGGATCGATCACCTGACCCTCGACTCGTCGAGTCAGAGACTGTTCGTCGCCGCGCTTGGTAATAACACCGTGGAAGTCGTCGACGTCAAGAACGGCACGCACCTCAAGAGCCTGCCCGGATTCCGCGACCCGCAGGGTCTCGCCGGCGTGCCCGACGCGAAGGCGATTGCGATTGCCAATGGCCAGGGAGAAGGCGTCCAGATCGTCGACGAGAACGACTTCAAGACGCTCAAGACGATTGCGCTTGGCGAGGACGCGGACAATGTTCGCTACGATGCCGCGGCGAAGAGACTCTACGTGGGCTACGGCGGCGGCGCGCTCGCGGGCGTCAGTCCCGTCGACGCGAACGTCCTGGCGCAGATCAAGCTCGCCGGGCATCCCGAATCGTTCCAGCTCGAACGCGCTGGTCCACGGATTTTCGTAAACGTCCCCCCTGCCGGGCACGTCGCGGTCATCGATCGGTCCTCCATGAAAGTGATCGCCACGTGGCCGGTCACGGGTGCGAAATCGAACTATCCGATGGCGCTCGATGAGGCGAGTCACCGCCTGTTCGTCGGTTGCCGGCGGCCGGCGAAGGTGCTCGTCTACGACACGACAAGCGGCATGGAGATCGGCGCGGCCGACATCGTGGGGGATACCGATGACATGTTCTATGACGCCGCGCGCAAGCGACTCTACGTATCGGGCGGCGACGGCTTCATCGATGTGTTCGATGCGCGCCAGCCCGCCACGCTAACGCGCGTCGCGCGCGTGGCAACGGCCGCCGGGGCGCGCACGTCGCTGTTCGTTCCGGATCAGAACCGGCTGTATCTCGCCGTACCGCATCGCGGTTCGCAGCGCGCCGAAATCCGTGTCTACGAAGTGCGAGATTAGCGAGGCCTCTCCGTCGGTTGCGGATCCGCCGTCATTCCTTCGTCTTCGCACTCGCCGGCATCATCTCGGTGAGCGGAACTGCCCTCCGCGCCCAGGATGCGCCGCTGACGTTGCCGCAGGCGGTCAGGCAAGCGGTCGATCGCTATCCGGCAGTGCGAGCGGCCACGGCGCAGGTCGATGCGGCGGCGGCGTCTGCGGCGCTCGCGCGCGACGCATACCTGCCGCGCGCGCATGTCCTGTGGCAGATCAATCGAACGACGCGCAACAATACGTCCGGCCTCCTCCTGCCGCAGGCCGTGATCCCAGCGATCAGCGGCGCGGTGACGCCCGAGTCCGGTGATTCGATCTGGAACCATGCGCCGGGCGTACTGGTCGCGTGGGAGCCGCTCGACTTCGGCTACCGATCGGGTATGGTGAAGGCGGCCGACGCCGCTCCTCCTCAGTCTCGCCGGCGGTGTGATCGGAATCGCGCTCGGCATGGGCAGCACGCGAGCCATCTCTGAGTTCTTCGAGTGGCCGACGCGAGTCTCGGGCAATGCCATCGGCCTGTCCGTGATGTTCGCCGCCGTAATAGGCCTGTTCTTCGGCTACTACCCGGCTCGCCGCGCCGCCCGCCTGGACCCCATCGAAGCACTCCGCCACGAGTAGGTCGCAATCCCGGAGTTGCACCCGCGGCTAGAGTCGATCTCCCAATGCGATCGACGGGAGCCCGCGTGAGGCAACCCGTGTCCGCCTGCGTGAGCCGCGTCGCCCCTGACGTTGATCAGGCGAGCGGTCTCCGGTCTTGGCCCGTGAGAACCCGCCGTCTCCCTTCGGGCCCGCACCCCTAATGCACCCCTGGCAATGCGGCGGGCCACTGAGGCCCGCCGATGCTCGCTGTAAGATGTTGATTGATAAGGAGTAAATGGCGGGGTCGACGAGGCTCGAACTCGCGACCTCCGGCGTGACAGGCCGGCGTTCTAACCAACTGAACTACGACCCCGCAAGGTCTGTGCTGAGCGACGAATCGTGAGGTTGAACCCGGAATCGCCGCAGCCTTGTCAGGACTGCTGTTCCACGTTCAACGTTCGCCGTCCCGTCTCCATCGTACCGCGTCCGGCTTTACAACCGAAACGCTCCCGTCACCGGCCGCGCCACGGCTGGTGGGCGGTACAGGACTCGAACCTGTGACAGCCGGCGTGTAAAGCCGGTGCTCTACCAACTGAGCTAACCGCCCCTGTACCGCCGGCCGCAGCAGCCCGAACACGTAATTATAGCCATTGCCCGACCGCGACCGCAAGCGCACCTAAAGAAACATCCGCGCCGCCAGCAGCAGCAGAACGACCACCAGCCCAAGCAGGGCGCGATATTCCTTGTTACGGAGCGCTCGCTCCAGACTGAACCGGCGGCCCGCAGACGCCGCCCGTCCATCACGGTAGGCGGGATATTCGGCGCCGAATTTTGCGGTGAGGTGCGCCTCCTCGGACCGGATCGCCGCGGTGATCGTGATCGCCAGATAGGCAAACACGAGCACCGCCACCGTGATGCTGTTCGCGCCGATGGCGACCCC
>JANPCT010000599.1:0-1517 GCA_031431095.1 Acidobacteriota bacterium
GGCCTGAATCTGCGCTACGATTGTGGGTTATACCCATGCTCAGAGCCGGAATCGTAGGTCTCCCGAACGTCGGCAAGTCGACGCTGTTCAACGCCATCACCCGGACGAGGAAAGCCGAGGCGGCGAATTATCCGTTCTGCACCATCGATCCCAACATCGGGATGGTGACGGTGCCCGATGCGCGGCTGGCTGAACTGCAGCGCATCGCGAAGACCGGTGTCGTGATTCCCGCGGCGATCGAGTTCGTCGACATCGCGGGACTGGTGAAGGGGGCGAGCCAGGGGGAGGGCCTCGGCAACAAGTTCCTGACCCACGTGCGCGAAGTGGACGCCATGGTCCAGGTCGTCCGCTGCTTCGAGGACGCCGACGTCCATCACGTCTCCGGAACCGTCGATCCCGTGCGCGACATCGAGGTGATCAACACCGAGTTGATGCTGGCGGATCTCGACTCCGTGCAGAAGCGTCGCGAGCGGGTGAGCAAAGAGGTCAAGCGCGGCGACAAGGCTGCCGCCGCCGAGGACGCGGTGCTGGCGAAGATCGAGGTGACGCTCGACGCCGGCAAGCCGGCGGTGATCACGGAGCTGACTCCCGAAGAGCGCGAGCTCGCGCGCTCGTTCTTCCTGCTGTCCGACAAGCCCACGATCTTCGCGTGCAATGTCGCGGAGTCCGACATGGCGACGGCGGACGCCAACCCGCACGTGCTGAAGGTCCGCGAGTACGTGCGGACCCATTTGGCGTGCGAAGCGGTGGTGATCAGCGCGCAAATCGAGAGCGATCTCGTCGATCTGGCGCCCGACGAAGCGGCCGAGTTCTTGAAGGATCTCGGCGTGCAGGAAAGCGGGATGGGCGCGCTGATCCGTTCGACCTACCACCTGCTCGGGCTGCAGACCTACTTCACCGCCGGCGAAAAGGAAGTCCGCGCGTGGACGATTCACGTCGGCGACACCGCGCCCAGGGCGGCGGGCGTCATCCATTCCGACTTCGAGCGCGGCTTCATCAAAGCCGAAACGGTGGCCTACGACGATCTGGTGCAGTGCGGATCGGTCGCCGCGGCGCGCGAGAAGGGGCTCTACCGGATGGAAGGCAAGGAATACGCCGTGAAAGACGGCGACGTGCTGCTGTTCAAGTTCAACGTCTGACGGGCGGGTCGCTGACGACCGTCAGTACTCGGTGAACATCCGCTGCACCTCGGCACCGGATTGCGTTCGCGACAGCGCGAGCATCAGGAGCAGACGAGCCTTGATCGGCGCGAGATCCTCACCGGCGACGGCGCGATCTGTCGGGGCCGGGGTCGCCGCAGCCGCCGCGCGCGCGCGCGCCGCGATACGCCCGCTGCCGGCGCGTGTCGTGGTCACCACGAACACGCCCTTCTGAAGAGCATAGGCGATGCCCTCGCCCTGCGTGCCGCTGGTTGCGCCGGCGCCTGCTCCCGCGATGACGATGCCTTTCGCGCCCGCGTCAACGGCCGCCTTGATCAGATCGCCCGGCGCGCCCTGATAGGTCAGCACGACATCGAC
>JANPCT010000600.1:0-8946 GCA_031431095.1 Acidobacteriota bacterium
CGCCTCCGCTGAGGTCACGGGCACGCCCGGATCCGCCGCGTCCTCCGGCCGCCGGCTCGACTCGAGCTCGTCAACCCGGCCGCGCAACCCCGCCGTCGTCTGCTGCAGCTGTCTGATGCGCATGAACGCGCGCCGCAAGGCGAGGCCGAGCGCGAGCACCGCGAGGAAGAGCAGGAGTTCCATCTACGATGCCACTAAAGCCCAAAGCCCAAAGCCCAAAGCCTGAAGCCGGAGCCCCTCAGTCTATTATGCGAAGGTGCGGGAGCGCTTGTGGTGAACGATCCATCTGACGCGCCGGCCGCGCGCGTTCGGCGTCCGCGATATGCCGGCAAGAACCCGCGGCGATTCGACGAGAAATACAAGGAGCTCGACCCCGCGCGTTACCCATCTGACGTGCAGAAGGTCCTCGCATCGGGGAAGACACCCGCGGGAACGCACCGGCCCATCATGGTCGCGGAAGTCCTCGAATGTGTTCGTCCGGCGGCAGGTGAGATCGCCGTGGACTGCACGCTCGGCGGCGGCGGCCACGCGCGGGCGCTGCTCGAACGTCTTCAGCCTGGCGGACGCCTGATCGGCATGGACGTCGATCCGGTTGAGTTGCCGCGCACCGAAGCGCTGCTTCGCGCCGCCGGTTACGGCCCGGATGCGTGCCGCGTGCACCACGCAAACTTCGCCGGCCTGCCGCGCATCCTCGCCGCGGAGGGCCTCGGCGCGGCCGACATCATCGTCGCTGATCTCGGGGTCTCGTCGATGCAGCTCGATGACCCGGCGCGCGGCTTCAGCTACAAGGATGCGGGCCCGCTCGACATGCGAATGAACCCGTTGCGCGGCGAGCCGGCATGGGAACTCCTGGCACGGGTGAGTGAAGAAGCGCTCGCGGCCCTGCTCGTCGAGAACGCGGACGAGCCGCATGCGGACGAGATCGCCCGCTGGCTCAAGGCGCACCCCGTCCACACCAGCCACGCGCTCGAGGCGCTGGTGCGCACAGAACTCACGACGGCGCATCCGGAGCTGACCAAGGCGGAGGTGAAGCTGTCGGTCCGGCGTACCTTTCAGGCGTTGCGCATCGCGGTCAACGACGAGCTCGCGGTGCTCGATTCGTTGCTGCGGATGCTGCCGTATTGCCTCGCGCCGGGCGGGCGGACCGCGATCCTCACTTTTCATTCCGGTGAAGATCGGCGGGTGAAGAAGGCCTTTCAGGCGGGGGCGCGCGAGGGCGTGTATTCCTCCGTCGCCGCGGATGTCATCCGGTCGACGAAAGACGAACTGCTTGCCAACCGGCGCGCGCAGGCAGCCAAGCTGCGCTGGGCGGTGCGCGCCTCGACGTTCGCTCTCTAGATTTCTCTGCCGACGCGTTCCTGCAAGCCTCGCGCGCGCGTGTTCGAGAGGTCGACGCCGGTTCACAACTCAAAACAGCGAAATCGACGACCGAACGTGGCAGCGTATTTGCCTCCCTACCTGGCGTCCAGGATCGAGCCCTGTGGTCGCCCTCGGTCGTTCATTCCCTAACGACTCGGCGCCTCAGGCCGATAAACCATTCGATGATTTGGTTCTTCGAGCGAAAAGACGCCAGGCTGCTCTATGAGATACGCCGTCAGGAAGACGGCGACGATTATGAGCTCGTGGTTACATTTCCGGATGGACGCCAGGAATTGGAGAAGTTTCGCGACACCCATACGCTCATTGAGCGATCGCAGCGGCTGGAGGACACCCTGCGAGCCCAGGGATGGGTTCCGCCGGGCGCCGTGCCCCGTAGCGCCGCGCCATCCTGACCGCTGCGCCTCAAGGCGGAGCGGCGGTCCATCGGCGCGCCGTGCGCGTCAGGCGGAGGGCAGTCCTGCTCGCGCCCGCGTGATCGCACGTCAGGCCAGAAGGTTGGAAATCAGTCAGCGCAGGATGTCGAACGGGTCCAGCGGGGTGCCTTCCCACCAATGCTTGTCGGGCGTGAGGCGGTAGACGGCGAAGTGGAGATGGGGCGTGTTTTTCGGCGCGTTGCCCGAGACACCAACGTATCCGATGACCTGTCCGCGGTGCACGCGGTCCCCCTCCTTCACCCCCTCGGCGTAGTGATCCAGGTGGGCGTAGTAATAGGAGTACTGCTGCGCGGGATCGAACTGATAGAGGGTGAGTCCACCGGCCTTGCTGGTGAACACTTTGGCGATCGTGCCGTCCTCGACGGCGACTACCGGTGTGTTCATCGGCGCCAGGATGTCGATCGCCTGGTGCTCGCGCTGCCCGCTGCGGTCGTCGTGGTACGAGCGCACCAGTCTGTCCGGTGTGACGCCCGCAACGGGAATCGTCAGCTTCCGGGCGCCGAGGTCTGCCGCGTCTGAGGAATTCGCCGGAAGTGTTCCGGTCCGTCCCGTGGTCGGCGCCGGCACTTCGACCACGGCGGTGGGCGTTTCGTCGATGGCTGTGGACGCCCGCGGCTTTGCAGCGTCGGTCAACGGACCGAGCGGCGTCGTCATGGCCACCGCACCCGCGGGGGCGCCGTCACTCCGCCATGCCGTCAAGTTCCCGAGCGACGCCACGACGAAGGCGCCAAGCACGAAGCCGAGCAGGCCGCTGGCAACCAGGTGTTTGAGATCCGGGCGCCGCGACTCAGACGGGATCGGCATGGTTCATTCGGCGAAGATGACTTTCGTTCCCGGCCGCACCAGCGCGGCAAGCTTCTGCGCGTCCCAGTTCGTCAGGCGCACGCATCCATGCGACGTTGTCTTTCCCACCGTCGCGGGTTCCGGCGTGCCGTGCAGGCCGTAGTGCTCGCGCGAGATGTCGATCCAGACCACGCCGACCGGGTTGTTCGGACCGGCCGGGATCTTCGCTTTGGCGTGGGTTGGGTCGGCGTCCCAGAACAGTTCGGGATTGTAATGGAACGTGGGATTCTTCTGCACGCCATTCACCTTCCAGGTGCCGATGGGCAGTGGATCGTGCTCGCTGCCGGTCGTCACCGGAGCGTACAGGATGGCCTTGCCACCCGCGTCGGTGACGACAAGGTCGGACGTGCTTTTGCGGACGGTGATGGTGATGCTGGCGGCTTCCGCCTTCTGCGCGGCGCGGCCGGCCGCACCCGCGGGAGCCGTCCCGCCTGCCGCGGACGGCGCACCCGTTGCGGGGGCGGCCGCCGGCGGGGGAGTAGAAGCAGCCGATGCATTGCCCGCCGGCGCTGGCGGGCCGGCCGGTGGCGTGCCGACCGGCGGGATGACCTCGACGTTCGGCACCCGCACGTCCTCCCCCACGGCAAAGGTCGCCTGCGGATTGAGCTTCTTGAGGAGCGCGGGGCTGACATGGAACCGCTCCCCCATCGCCTCCGCAAGGTCGCGGAAGCCCAGCGCCGGAAGCTTCGATTTTTCCATCATGTCCTGGGGGAGATCCACGGTGAACGGACCAGCGACATCCTCGGGTGTGATTTTATAGGTGACGAGCGGCTCGACCGCCGTATCCAGCGTGCCGCCGGCGTTGGTGAACGCCTCCATTGCGCGCTTCGTGCTGGTGCCCATCCGCCCGTCGATCTCGCCGGGTGAGAAGCCGGCGCGGTCCAGCATGACCTGCGTCCGCAGTGACTGTTCGTCCAGCCGGAGTGCCGCCTTCTTCTTCGCCGCCTGCTTGGTCGCCGGTTGCTTTGCGCCCGCCTGCTTGGCAGCCGGTTTGTCTTGTGAATGCGCTGCGGCTGCTGACGCCGTTGATGGCAGGCTCAGCACGGATGCGCAGACTGCGAAACTGAAGCAAGAGCGCACCAGGATGGATGCTGTCGATCGTGAATGCTGCATTTAGTTGACCTCTGCGGGCGTGCGGCGATCGGCACCGGCCCTCGCGCATCAATGACGCCGAGACGTTATAGGTTCCGGCTGCATGAGCAAGGGCCATACCGAGAGCGAGCTACGGACGAGTCGGTGGCACCTCTGCAAGCTGTTCGTCGAGAGCCTTGATAGCCTGCTCGAGCATGGCCCGATGCGCCGGGCGGGTGGCTTGGGCCAGATCGTGTGACGCCCGGGCACGCGCGAGTTCGAGTCCCGCGCGTCTGGTCCGACTGGCCTGTTCCTCGGCTGTGAGAGGCGCGGCCCTCGTGCGACCCCGTGCCGCTTCCTCCTGCTGGAATTCGACCATCTTCGATTCGAAGCCACGTGCCACAGCTTGCCTCCAGTTACCGATCGCGTGTCGTGAGAGTCCTATAATGAAGATACATGCCAGCATCCAAATCAGTTCGTGCCGTTCGATGGATGCTGGTCATCCTTATTCTGACCGCCTGCAGCCGGACCCCGTCCCCGGAGAAGACATCCGAGGCGCCGGCGCCAGTCGCACCCGCCGCGCCGCCCCCATCGTCGCAGGATCCAAACGATTCAGGACGGCCGAAAGTCGTCGTCCTCGGCGACAGTCTATCCGCGGGGTACGGGCTGCTCGAGCTCCAGTCGTACCCGGCGCTGCTTCAGCAGAAGCTGAACACCGACGGGTATCAATGGGAGGTGGTCAACGCGGGCATCTCCGGTGATACGTCGGCGTCGGGACGCCAGCGCCTCGATTGGGCGCTTGGCCAGGGAGACGTCCGCATCCTCGTCCTCGAACTCGGCGCCAACGATGGCCTCCGCGGTCTGCCGATCGCGGAGATGAAGAAGAATCTCGCGGCGATCATCGAGCTCGCGCAGGAGCGGCGCATCTCCGTGCTTCTGGCCGGGATGGAGGCGCCGCCGAACTTCGGCCCGGACTACACCGTATCGTTCCGCCAGGTGTATCGCGATCTCGCCAGGCAATACAAAATTACGCTGCTGCCGTTCCTGCTCGACCGGGTCGCCGGTGACCCCGCCCTCAATCAGGGCGATGGGATCCACCCCAACGTCGAAGGCTCGAAAATCGTGGCTGACACCGTGTGGAACGTGCTCAAGCCCATGGTCGACGCGGCGTCCGCTTCATGATCGAGCTGCGCGGCGTCTCCAAGACGGTCCCGAGCGGGGACACGATGTTGACCATCCTTCATCCGCTCGACCTGCGCATGGAGTCAGGGAAAGTGGCCGCTATCACCGGGCCGTCCGGCAGCGGCAAATCGACCCTGCTGGGTCTGCTGGCCGGCCTCGATGCCCCCTCGACAGGCCAGATCCTGATCGACGACGCCGACATCACCGCGATGTCGGAAGACGATCTGGCGCGCTTCCGCGGCAAGCGCATCGGCTTCGTCTTCCAGTTCTTCCACCTCCTGCCGTCGCTCACCGCATGGGAAAACGTGCGCGTCCCGCTGGAGATTGCCGGGTCGGCCGACGCCGGGGCCCGCGCCGACGCGCTGCTGTCGGAGGTTGGTCTCAGCCTCCGTCGTCATCACTATCCATCGCAGCTCTCTGGCGGGGAGCAGCAGCGCGTCGCCATTGCTCGCGCCCTTGCCAACGAGCCTGCGATCCTGCTGGCCGACGAGCCGACGGGGAACCTCGATTCCGGCACCGGCCACCAGGTCATCGATCTCCTCATCGACGTCAACCGCCGGCGGAGGACGACGGTGGTGCTCGTGACGCATGACCAGGAGCTTGCGCGCAAGGCCGACGTGACGATCGCATTACGCGACGGCCGCGTAGTGTGACCATGCAAACGAGTGAAGCGACTGAGCGGCGCGGACGGCCGGCGTCCGCGAGGCAGCGTGCAGGGCAGAGCCGCGGGCCTGTGCCCGCCGGAAAGTCATGAAGTTCGTGCTGCTGATGGCGCTGCGCGAGATCCGCGCGTCCTGGCGCCGCTTGTTGTTCTTCTTCGTATGCGTAGCGATCGGTGTCGGGGCCATCGTCGCTCTACGCTCGATGATCCAGACCGTCCGCAATGGGCTGACTCGCGAGTCACGCGCACTCATCGCTGCTGACGTTGCCATCGGCACCAACCGGCCGTGGACGCCGGAGGTGCGCGCGGAGCTCGAGACGCGACTCCTAGGGGCGCCGATTCAGGCGCGCCAGGAAACAATCGACCTGGCGACGATGGTGAGACCGCTCGACGGGCACGGCGCCGATGTGGCGAGAATGGTGGAGCTGCGGGGTGTGCAGGCGGGCTTCCCGTTTTATGGCCAGGTACTCCTTGCTGACGGCCGGCCATTCGCGCACGAGCTCCTGGCGAATCACGGCGCGCTGGTTCGTCCAGAGCTGCTGACGCAGATTGGGCTGGAGGTTGGCGATTCATTGCTGATCGGAGGCAAGCCCTTCGTCATCCGCGGGGTCATCGCGCAGGAGCCGGGCCGCCGTGTCGGTGCGTTCAGTTTCGGCTCTCGTGTGATGGTCGATCTCGAGGACCTGCGCGGTGCCGGTCTCCTCTCGTTTGGTAGCCGCGCCAATTACCAGATTTTGCTCAAGATGCCGGAGTCCGGCGTGCAGCCGCTCGTCGATGACGTGCGGCGTGATTTTCGCTCACGATTCGTCGGGATACGCTCCTTCCGCTCCACCGAAGATCAGATCGGCGACGACCTCGCCCGCGCTGAAAACTACCTGAGCCTCGTCGGGTTCGCGAGTCTCGTGCTCGGCGGTATCGGGGTGTGGAGCGTCACGCGGGTGTTCGTGCGCCAGAAGATCCGCAGCGTCGCGATCTTGAAATGCCTCGGCGCGACGACCCGGCAAGTACTGGCGGCGTACGTGCTGCAGGTGGTCTTTCTCGGCCTGACCGGCAGCGCCATCGGCGTTGCCCTTGCGGCGGCGGGCCTCGCCGCGATCCCCGCGGGGATCGGCGCATCCTTTGGCGCGACTGAGTACCGGCTCACTGCCTCCGCGGTCTGGCAGGGCGTCAGTGTCGGTCTGCTGGTCTCGTTGCTGTTCTCCCTGGTCCCGCTGCTCGAGGTGCGGCGGGTGAAGCCGCTGCTGCTGCTCAGAGGCGGTATGACGGGAACGATCGCTGGTGGCACGGCCGCACCCCCATGGTGGACACGGGCCGGCATTCTCGCCCGGGCCGGTCGCATCGACTGGACGCAAGCCGTCGCGGCCCTGGCTGTGGGCGCCGCGCTGGTCGCGGTAGCCGGATGGCAGGCAGCGTCGTTCCGCATTGGCGCGATCGTCTGCGCCGGCTTCGCCGGCGTCGCGCTGCTGCTGCACGCCGCGAGTTCCGGGATCATTTATGCAGTGCGGCCGGTCGCTCGCGCCCGGTATTTTCCGCTGCGCCACGCCGTGCTGAACCTGGCGCGGCCCGGAAATCAGACCCGCGTGATCCTGCTGGCCGTCGGGATCGGCAGCTTCTTCGTCATCGGGATTCGATCGCTGCAATCCAGCCTGCTCCAGCAGTTCTCGCTGGAATTGTCGTCTGGCGGCGCCGACATGTTCCTCATCGAGATCCTGCCCAACCAGGTCGCGCCGATAGGCGCGTTCCTGAACGCGCGCAAGGCGCCGAGCGCGGGTCCACCGCAATTGATTCCCGTGATGCGCGCCCGCGTGACCGGCGTTCGCGGCAGCACCACCAACCTCGACAGCGTCGAAGACGTGCGACGGCAGGGGATCGGCCGCGAATACACAATCACCTATCGCGACCACATTCAGCCGAACGAGACGATCGTAGACGGCGAATTCTGGACCGGCCGGCCCCCTCTTGCCGAGGATGCGGCGGTTGCCGAGGTGTCGGTGGAAAAAGGGCTCAGCGACAGGGCAGGAATTCGCCTCGGCGACACCATTCGCTTCGACGTGGTCGGCCGTATCCTCGAGGCGCGGGTCTCCAGCATCCGCCAGGTCAAGTGGGAGGACCCGCGAAGCGGAGGATTCATGTTCGTCTTCAGACCGGGCCCTCTCGCGACGGCGCCGCAGACATGGATCGGGATTCTCAAGGCGCCGGAGGACCCCTCCGAGCGCGGGCGTTTTCAACGCGATGTGGTGACGCAATTCCCCAACGTCTCGGTGATCGACTTGCGAGAGGTCCTGGCGACGATCAAGACCGCGGTCGACAACGTCACGCTCGCCATCTCCGTCGTCGGCGGCATTGCGCTGCTGAGTGGTGTGCTGATTCTCGCAGGAGCGGTTGCGATGACGAAGTTTCAGCGTGTCTACGAAGCCGCGATCCTGCGCACGCTCGGGGCGAGCACGCACATGCTCGCGGCCATGCTGGCGCTGGAGTACAGCGGTCTTGGTCTGCTCGCAGGGCTTGTCGGCGCGAGTGGCGCCATCGCGCTTACCTGGGGCGTGTCCCGCCACGTGCTGGACATTCCGTGGCGTCCCGCGCCTGGCCTCGCGGCGATCGGCGCACTCGTCACCATGGCGCTCGTCGGCATAGTCGGCGTGATGTCCAGCTATGATGTGTTACGCAAGAAGCCGCTTGGGACGCTTCGAGCCGAGTGACCTCGGCGCGACCCACGTCCCGGCACCGTTCAGGACGTGATCGCTCCGTAGCTTGGGACGTTCGGCGGCCTGAAGCGCAAGTTCCTCGCCGGTGAGAGCCTGTTCATCACCTACTTCGAGGGCACGGCGGCAGGCGCGAAGGTGGCGTTCGCCGGACCGTATCCCGCCCACCTCAGTCGACGTCCGCCGCCGCCCGCGCGGCGCCCGTGCCCCTCCGGGAAGGTGATAAGATTGATGTTTATCGGGTGAGCGGAGACCGCCCCCGATCGCTCCCCGGGGAGATTGCCGGAATGGATACTGCCAGTTACAAGGAATCGCTGCTGAAGAAGCGCGCCGAACTCCTCGCGGCGGGCGGCAGCGTGAAACCGCTCCAGGAAACGATGGGTGACGTCAACTCGCGCCAGGGCGACCTCGCGGACCAGGCGAGCGGGAACAACGAAGTCCACATTCAACTCAAACTGAAGCAAACCGACGCGAAGATCCTCCAGGCCATCGAGGAGGCGCTCCGGCGCATCGACAAAGGCTCGTTCGGGATCTGTCGCGACTGCGGCGAAGAGATCGCGGCGCCGCGGTTGAACGCCATCCCGTGGACGCGCGTCTGCATCACCTGCAAGGAGAAGCAAAGCGCGTGAAGTCCGCCGAACTCCTCGACTTGCTCCGTGAGTTCTACCGCGAC
>JANPCT010000601.1:0-6882 GCA_031431095.1 Acidobacteriota bacterium
TTCGGTGAATCGCAATGAAGTCGCCGACGTACACCGCCTCGCGGGACGAATCAATGCGGACGATGGCGCTTTGCGCGGCGACGCTGAGGACAGTGCCGCGACCGACTTCGATGACGGGACCGTCGCCGTCCAGCGTTTCGCGATAGATTGTCAGGGTCTGGCCGGCGCGCACGCCGCTCTCGGTCCCGCGATTCATCACCATCACCAGGCCTGGATAGCCGGTCTGCCGGCGCTCGTCGGCCATGACGATCTGCGCGGGATGCGCGAAGTCGGGCGTGCCGGCCGCCGCCGCCGGCGTCGCGATGGGAGGCACGAACGGTTCGAGAAAATCCCCTTCGAGAATCGCGTCACACGCATGGGTGACGGTGGCGGTGGACATGCGATCCTTCACATCGGTCACGGTGAGCCAGCCCGCCGTGTGCACGCCGTACAGCGCCCCGGTCTTCGGCTGCCGTGTCGATCGATCGACGATGTGACGGCGGACAAAGAACTGCTGGCCGGGCTGCAGCCCCTGGACGCGTCCGGCATTCAGGATGACCGGGTCGCCGGGCGTGAACATGATGCGGCCATGGATGTAGCCGCCGAGCACCCGCAGGGACCCCAGCGGCGGCACCGGCTGCGCCGAGGGCGCGCACGCAATCTGATCGAGGACGTCAGGCGCCGGCACCGCCGCCGCTCCGGCGGACTGTGAGGCCAGCGACAGGATCGAGAGGAGGGTCGGGATGATCACGGCCGGAATCCTTTCCCCGGCGCGGCCGCCGGGAGTGCTTTGAGTTCGGCGATGCGCTTGGTTGCGGGCTCGAGGAACTCGCTCTGTTCGAATTCCTTGACGAGGCGTTCGAAGTACGGAAGCGCCTCGGCCGGCCGGTTCACCTTCACGAGCGATTCGCCGAGATAGAAATAGACCGAGTCGCGGCGCGTGTAGTCGGGGTCGGCCGCGAGCAGCGGCACCAGCCGTCCGACGACGCCCGGGTACCACTTGATGCGGAAGTAGTGCAGGGCGACACCGGCGTCCCAGTCGGCCAGGCGGTCCTTGGCCTCCCGCAGTTTCTGCCGTGCTTCCCCGGTCAGTTCCTTGTCGGGGAAGCGCGTGACGTAGGTCTGCAGCTCGCGGATGGCGTCGCGCGTTTCGCTCTGATCCCGCATCGGCGCGCGCATCTGGTTGAAGTGCGCCATCGCGAGTTTGAACTGCGCGTAATGCGCCCGCTCGTGCGTCGGATAGAAACTGAGGAACTCGCGGAACTCGTTGATCGCGAGCACGAAGGACTCGCCGGAGCGCTCACCGAGATAGGTATCGCCGAGCCCCAGCTTCGCATCGGCGCGGTACGGGCTCTGCGGATAGCTGTCGATCAACTGGCGGAAATACTCGCGCGCCACCATCCAGCGCCGCTTGTCGAGGTTCTCCGTACCGCGTTCGAATAGGAACTTGTCGGGCTCGAGGCTGCCGACCGGCGGTTTCTTGGGCCCGCCCGATGCACAGCCCGTTGTCGTCGCCAGCGCCGCCATCAGCACGAGCGCGATGATTCGCAGTGTGTTCTTCATGCCAGCACAGGCGACGATTGCAGCCATCGATACTCCGCCTGGATCCCTTCTTCGAGCGAAACCGTCGGTGAAAATCCCAGATCTCTCCGGGCGAGGGACGTGTCGGCATAGGTGTCGCGCATGTCCCCCTTCTGCGCATCGCCGCGCGTGACCTCGAGTGGATGCCCGGCGACGCGCTCGATGATGGCGATGACCTCGTTCATCGAGACGCGAGAGCCGCCGCCGATGTTGTAGGCCGTGCCGGGGACGCCGCGGTCTCCCGCCGCGATGGTGGCGGCGACGGCGTCGGCGACGAACGTGAAGTCCCGGGTCTGCCCGCCGTCCCCATAGAGCGGAATCGCGTCGTCTTTCAGCGCGGCGCAGAGGAAACGGTTGAACGCCATGTCGGGGCGCTGGCGCGGGCCGTAGACGGTGAAGTAGCGCATCGCGACTGCCGGCACGCCGAAGTTCACGTGATAGAGGTAGCCGAGCTGCTCGGCGGCGAGCTTGGTGACGCCATAGGGAGAGACCGGGCGCGGCAGGGCGTCCTCGCGCATGGGAATGGCGGCAAGGTCGCCATACACCGAGGAGCTCGAGGCGTGGACGAACCGCGTCAGCGGCCGGCCGACGCACGCCTCGAGCAGCACCTGCGTCGCCTCGACGTTGTTCGTCGTGTAGACCTTGAAGTCGCGGCCCCAGCTCTTTCGCACGCCCGCTTGAGCGGCAAGATGAAACACGTGCGTGACCTCGTCGAGCAGGCCGGCCAGATCGGCATCCTGGATGGTCGTGTCGACGAACCGGAATCCCTCACGGCCCTTGTGCTCGTCGAGGTTGCGCTGCTTGAGGGCGCGCGCATAATAATCGGTGAAGCAGTCGATCCCGATCACCGTGGCGCCGCGATCGAGCAGCGACCCCGCCAGGTGCGACCCGATGAAGCCGGCGACGCCCGTGACGAGCGCCTTCATGCGAACACCTCGCGCACGCGCGCCGGCAGCCGGCACGGCTTGCCCGACGCATCGAGTGAGGCGTGCATGGTCCGTCCCGTTGCCGCGATCGAGTCGTCGATCCGGCGAACCACCTGATAGTCGAACTCCATACGCACGGGCGACAGCATCCGGCCTTCCGTCCTGACCTCAATCTCGTCGTCGTACCGCGCCGGCCGCAGGTACTGGCACCGGGCGTCGATAACCGGCAGCGAAATGCCGGCGGCTTCCATCTCGCGGTAACTCCAGCCAAGGGAGCGGAGCAGGTCGGCGCGTCCGACCTCGAACCACACCAGGTAGTTGGCATAGTAGACCACGCCCATCTTATCGGTTTCGGCGTAGCGCACCCGGAGCGAGGAGACCGACGAAGGCACTTAGTGTCCCTGGCCTCTCGCACCGTCGGCGGTTGAGGCGACCGCCGAGATCGCCGCCGCGCGCAGCGCGTGAATCGCCCGCTCGGGATCGGCGGATCCGAAGACGGCGTTCCCGGCCACGAGGATGTCGGCGCCCGCGGCAACGATGCCTGGCGCGGTGTGGACGTCGATCCCGCCGTCGACTTCGATGGGCGCGGTGCTGCCGTGCCGCCGCAGCAGCTCGCGGACAGCCCGGACCTTAGACTCCGACCGTGGGATGAAAGTCTGTCCGCCGAACCCCGGGTTGACGGTCATGATCAGCACGTAATCGACGTCGGCGGCGATTTCATCGAGCGCGGTGATCGACGTGCCCGGGTTCACCGCCACCCCGGCCTTGACCCCAAGGCTCTTGATCAGCTGAACCACGCGATGCAGGTGCACCACCGCTTCGGCGTGCACGGCGATGCTCGCCGCTCCGGCCTTGGCGAACATGTCCACGTAGCGCTCGGGTTGTTCGATCATCAGGTGCACGTCGATCGGCAGCCGGCAGACGCGTGACAGCGACTGCAGGACCGGCACGCCTATCGAGATGTTGGGCACGAAGTGGCCGTCCATCACATCGAAGTGAATCATGTCGGCGCCGGCGCGCTCCGCCAGAATGACGGCGTCGCCCAGCCGCGCGAAATCCGCGGAGAGCAGCGAGGGCGCGATCTGCACCCGTCGCGCCGGCGCCATCAGCGGCTGACCTCCAGCGATATCGGATCGCCCGCTCCGAACTGGAAGCCGCCCTGCGGGCTCTGCCTCAGCACGATGCCGGCCGGCACCCCCGGATACGGATGATCACCCACCACCGAGACCCTGAAACCGCGCGAGCGCAGCAGATCGGCCGCACGATCGCCGTTCACACCAATCAGGTCGGGCATCACGTAGGTCTCGCCGCGCTCGCCGCGGTTGATGAGGAGGGTGAATCGGCTGCCCGCCGGCATCCCCTTCTGCGCCGGAGGGTTTTGCGCGACCACGGTCCCGGCGGTGTAGTCGGCGGAGCGGATCTCGGCGACGGACGCGACCGGCAATCCGTCCTGCTGCGCCCGTAACCGCGCCGTGCGCTCGGACTCGCCGAGGAGCGCGGGGACAGACGTCGCCCGCGGACCGGCACTGACCCAGACTTTCACGCTGCGCTCGCGCCGTGTATGCACACCCGGCAGAGGATCCTGGCTGACGATGGTGCCGGCGGGGGCCGCGGCGTCTATACGCCGTGCGTCTTCCACCTTCAAGTTCAGCCCGGCAGGTGCGAGCAGCGCGCCCGCCTGCGTGGCCGTCTTCCCGGTCAGGGGCGGCACCACGACGTCGCGCGTCTTGATCGCCAGCCGCATCGCCGCCGCCGCAAAGACGAAGTAGGTGACCACCAGGGCCCCGGCGAGGAGCACCCGCTTGCCGGCGCCCCACACTCGCGTCGATAACGCCATGTATCCAAGTAGTTTAATCCGAAGTCGTCATGGATCGCCTACACCGCCTTGACCAGGAGCGCTGCGTAAAAAGCCTCGAGGCCGTCGCGGAACGGAAGGGTCTTGAGAGCGCCATCCGCATCGAGCAGCGCGGCGAGCTCCCGACGACGGACAAACGCGGATGGGGTGTCGCGGCGGAACGCTGGATGACGGTCGAGGAACGCGGCCACGACCGCCTCGTTCTCTTCGGGTTCGCTGGAGCATGTCGAATACACCAACCGTCCGCCCGGACGGACGACGGCGCCCAGCTGGGTGAGCATTTCAGTCTGCGCCGTGGCGAGCGCTGCAAGGTCCTTCTCGGCGCGCCGCCAGCGGACGTCGGGGTCGCGCCGGATCGTGCCGAGCCCCGAGCACGGCGCATCCACGAGGACGAGATCGAAGATGTCGTGGAATGGCGGAGACGCGCGGGCGTTGGCTTGGACGATCCGCACTCGAGCGGCGCCCGATTCCCCGACGGTGCGTGACAGCAACTCGAGGCGCCGGCCGCGGACATCGGCCGCGACGATGAGACCCGAGCCGCCGATCGCCGCCGCCATCTGCGTCGTCTTGCCGCCGGGGGACGCGCACGCGTCGAGGACGCACTCACCGGGCGCAGCCCCGGCGAACTCACCGACCAGTTGCGACGTTTCGTCCTGCACGAAAAACGCGCCGGCGTGGGCGAGCGTGGTCAGCAGCGGGTTTCCTGACGCGACGATCAGCCCCTGCGCGGCGAATCGCGCCGGCGTCGTTTCCACGCCTGCATCGCGCAACGCCAGGGCCAGCGCCTCTCGCGTCGTCCGCAGCGTGTTCGCCCGGATCGTGAGCGGAGCCGGCGCATTGTCGAAGCGCTCCCATGCTTCGGCCGCGGCGGCGCCGTGGCGCGACAGCCATCGCGCGGCGAGCCAGCGCGGGTGCGAGAGAGTGATGGCGAGGAACTCGATCGGGGGCCCGGCCGGCAGCGGCAGGTGCGCGCGCTCGCGCGACACGCGGCGAAGGAGCGCATTGACGAACCCTGAGGCACTCCGCTTGCCCGCCTTGCCGGCGAGTTCGACGGCGTCGTTGACGACCGCCGCGGCGGGAACGCGATCCAGGTGCAGCAACTGGAACATGCTGAGGCGGAGGATGGCGAGGATTTCCGGATCGAGCCGCGCCGGCGGACGCCCGGCGAACAGTTCGATGACGTGGTCGAATGCTCCCTGCCAGCGCAGGGTGCCAGTGGCGATCTCGCCGGCCAGTGCCCGATCGCGTTCGTCGCCCAGGGTCGTGCGGGCGCGCGCCAGTGCGGATGGGAGATCCGCCCGGCCCGCCGCGACCGTCAGGATCGCTTGGTACGCGGCAATCCGCGCCGGCGCGATCACGTGTCGAACCGGACGCCTGCGACGGCGCCGCGTCCCGCGAGGAACTCGCGCGCCGTCATCGTCCGGCGGCCCTCCGGCTGGAGCTCGATGATCCGCAACGCGGTGTTGCCGCCGCAGGCGACGACGAGCTCGTCTCCCGCGGCACGGAGAATCGTGCCGGGACTCGCGGCAGTGCCGCCCGGTGTCGATCCATCGTGCCCGGGCTCGGTACTGGACTGAAGAGCCGGCAAGCCCCCCGGAACACCAGCCGTGCGGCGCAGCACGACACGCGAGCCACCGAGCTGCCCCGACGCGAGCGGCCAGGGCTGCAGGCCGCGTACCTGGTTGTGGACGACATCCGCCGGCTGCGTCCAGTCGATGGCTCCCTCCGCCTTCACGATCTTGGGTGCAAGCGTCGCACGGCTGTGGTCTTGCGGCGTCTCGATGGCGCGGCCGGCCGCGAGATCGTCAACGACCGGCAGCAGAAGCGCAGCGCCGAGCTGAGCCAGCACGGCTTCGATCGCGCCACTCGTCGCGTCCGCTGGAATCGGAACGGTCCCGACAGAGAACGTCGGACCGGCGTCGAGCTCCGTCGCGACCCGCATGATCGTGACGCCCGTTTCGGCATCGCCGGCGAGCACGGCGCGCTGGATCGGCGCGGCGCCGCGGTAGCGGGGAAGTATCGATGCGTGCACGTTGATCATGCCGAGGCGCGGAATCGCCAGCAGCGCGTCCGGCAGGATGCGTCCGAAGGCGACGACGACGCCGAGGTCCGGGTGCAGGTCGCGAATGGATTGCAGGAACGCCTCGTCCCTGACCTTGAGCGGCTGAATGACGGAAATGCCGTTGGCGTCCGCCAGTTGTCGTGTCGGCGTGGCCTGCAGCTCGTGGCCGCGTCCTCTCGGACGGTCCGGCTGCGAGACCACGGCGACGACCTCGTGCTGCGACTGGATCAGCGCCTGGAGAGAGGGTGTGGCAAACGACGGCGTCCC
Source organism: Acidobacteriota bacterium (assembly GCA_031431095.1). GTDB lineage: Bacteria > Acidobacteriota > Vicinamibacteria > Vicinamibacterales > 2-12-FULL-66-21 > JAICSD01. Next base: position 6,671 of record JANPCT010000601.1, read on the forward strand.
GAAAAAGACGATCCGCAGGCACGGCGCCTCGGCCGGGTTCACCACTTGCCGGACCTCTTCAGCTTCTGGATCTTGCGCACGATCATTTCGCGCTTGATCCCGCGGAGCCGGTCGATGAACACGACGCCGTCGAGATGATCGATCTCGTGCTGGAAGGCGCGGGCCAGCAGATCCTGACCTTCGACCGTCTGCTCGGCACCGTGGCGATCGAG
>JANPCT010000602.1:0-3379 GCA_031431095.1 Acidobacteriota bacterium
GCGGGCGTAGCTCGCCTCGCCGCCGCCATGCACATGGTGGTGGCCGACACTCGCGCGCCGGCGCAGCCATTCCGCCGTGCCGGCTGGGGTCGGGTTGCTCCCGTGCAGCAGCACGAGCTCGATCGAGCCTGCGGGCCTGCCCTCGGAAGCCTGCCGCTCGAGTGCCCCTGGTTCCGGGGAAGCTGTCGCGTCGGCGACGAGCAGCACCAGGTCCGCCTGCCTGAGGCATCGCGCTGTCCACGCACCCTGGACGGGCTCGCATTCGTACACGACAGGCGAGTGCTCGCGTTCGAGTGCTTCGCAGAGCTCGATGACGCGGATATCGCCTGCATCGCCGCGATTCACCGCCGACAGTCCTTCACCGCCCTCACGCTCGATGCGCGCGCTTGAAACATGCGCCGGCGCCGCGCCCGCGCCCCCCAGCGCATCGAGAAGGGACTGGACGAACTCCGCCGGGATTGCGCGGCCATCGACCGGCAGCAGCGCAACGGTTCGCACTCTCGGGTGCATGCGCGGCTGCCTCGTCGTCCGCTTGAGGCGCTGCCCCAACAGGCGCGACACGGCCGCGCCCAGCGCCGGTTCCGTCGCGAGGAGATGCATGAAGGTGTCGCGGCGCACCTTGACGAGCTCCGCATCGCGCACCGCCCGCACGCTGGCCGATCGGGGCTCGTCGAGCAGCACGCCCAGTTCGCCGACGAGCGCGCCGGCCTCGAGGTAGTCCACGCTGCGGACACCACCCTCCGCGTCGTCGACCAGGACGTTGACCGTGCCCCTCACGAGGACGTACAGCGCGTCGGGCTCGCCCCCCTGCGCAAACAGCGTACTGCCTCCGCCGACGAGCACCCAGCTCGCGTCCTTGTCGAGCACCTCGAGAGCGGCGGCACTGACACCCGCAAACAGAGGGTTCGCGGCGAGATGCCGGCTGGGCAGCCTGCCCGCACCGGTCGCATCGGCCCTGACGTGTGGCGAGGAATCTTGACTCATTTCAGGATGGCGGGGACACGATCACCGCCGCGTGGCAACCGCATCGTCGAGGTACCTCGGAAGCTGGATTAGAAGGCGAGTATCCTCGTTCATCGAGAATCGATCCAGCGGAATCGACAGAGGCGCGATGGATGATGTCAATGAACAGACATTCGGTATTCACTCTCACGGTTTGTCCGGCACTGGCGATCGTCCTGCTTGGTGCCGTCGTGTCAACCCAGGAGTCCGGGAATCCCGGCGCCGCCGGGCTGAAGAACCCGGTCGCGGCGACGGCCGCGTCTCTCGCCGCCGGCAAGAAGGCATACGACGCGAACTGCGCGGCGTGCCATGGCAACCGGGCACAGGGCGCCGAGAAAGCCGGGGTCGTCATTTCGATCATCCAGGAGATGGGTGGCAAGCAGGCCCCGGATCTGACCGACGACAAGTGGGATCACGGATCGAGCGACGGCGAGATCTACACCGTCACCAGGAAGGGTGTTGCACCGACGATGATGGCGGGGTGGGAGGGCCGGCTGTCGGACTCCGAGATCTGGAGCATCGTCACCTACCTGCGCGCGCTCGCAGCGAATCCCAATCTTGCGATCGCGTCCGCGCCCAACGCGTCCCCGGCTCCGGCGACGATGCCACGCCGGACTCTCGAGCTCGCGGATTACGTCCAGATGCCGATCACTGGCGAACTCGATGGCGAGAACACCCGGGGGCAGCTGGCGCGAGTGAACTTCATGCGCGAGGAACCGGGCGGGCGTCGCTTTTTCGTCAGCGATCTCAACGGACCGCTCTACATCCTCGATAAGAAGACCAGGCAGTTCACCACGTATCTCGATTTCAACGGTCTCGCCGGCCGGCCCGGCCTGTTCGCGAAGCTGACTTTCGAGCGCAACCTGGCCACCGGCCTCATCAACGTCGTTTTTGACCCTGACTACGCGCGCAACGGCGTCTTCTACACGATTCACATGGAGGACCCGACGACGGAGGCGTCCGTCGAACCGAAGCCCGGCATCGTCCCTGGCCTCAACCTCGCAGGTTACCGGACGACGCCGGCGAGTCCGACGCCGATGCCGCCCGGCATCCGGATCACGCGCGAAGCGGTGATGCTCGAGTGGACCGACCGCAACATCGCGAACTCGACATTCGAAGGCACGGCGCGCGAGCTGCTGCGGATGCAGTTGGCCTCGCCGATTCATCCACTCGGCGAAATGGCTTTCAACCCGGCCGCCCAACGCGGCGATGCGGACTGGCGCGTCATGTATGTCGGCGTCGGCGACTCGGGCTCAGGCGAACAGCGCGACATCCGCCGCATGACCCCGCAGCGTCTCGACAATCTGAGTGGAAAGATCCTGCGCATCGTCCCCGACCTTGGCGAGCACACCGGCACGAGCGCGGCGAGTGAGAACGGGCGGTATCGCATTCCGAATGACAACCCGTTCGTGGCGACGGAGGGCGCGCGTCCGGAGATCTGGGCTGTGGGGCTGCGCAACCCTCATCGTCTGATCTGGGACGTCGATCCGGCGCAGCCACGCGCGCCTCGGCTGTTGGCCTTCAACATCGGACTTACCGGATGGGAGACGGTCGTGATCGTCAAAAAGGGGGCGAACTACGGCTACTCATTGCGTGAAGGGCCGCAGGCGATGACGCCGGACGGACTGGCTCCGGTGCCGGCCGACGACATGATCCCGGTGCAGATTACCGATACCGTCGCGCGCGGCGCGGTCCATCCGGCCTACCCGGTGATCGCCTATCCGCACACCAGCAGCGGCGGCGATGCGATTGCCGGCGGCTTCATCTATCGCGGCACGCGAATCCCCGGGCTGAAAGGCAAGCTGCTGTTTGGCGACATTACGACCGGCCGAATCTGGTACGCCGAGATGACGGAGGTCCTGCGGGCGGACGACGGTGATCCGGCGACCCTGGCGCAGATCCATGAATTGGATACCGGTCTCCGTCACCTGGTGGAAGAGACATTTCACGCGCGCGGCGGCAGGGGAGCGACCCTCCCGGGAGCCGCCGCGGTAGCGGGTCGCGGGCGCGTCGATCTGCGCTTCGCTGAAGACGGTGCCGGCGAGCTCTACCTGATGACGAAGAGCGACGGCATGATCCGGCAGGTGATCGGCGTCAGGTGATTTCAGGGGCGCTTATCCGCCTCCTCGATATACCGCTTCACTGTTGCGACGAGGGTGTCTGGATCCACGGGCTTGCGGATCACGCAGGCCACGTCCAGCTTGTCCAGCACCCGGCTCGAGCCGGTGACAATGACAATCGGAATGTGCCGGGTCGAGGCTCGGTCGGCGATCTCCTTCTGCACGCCGAGGCCGCCAAAGCCCGGCAGTGCCAGGTCGAGCACGATCAGATCCGGAGCCTTGCGGTCGACCGAGTGAATCGCCTCGTATCCGTTGGG
>JANPCT010000603.1:0-3633 GCA_031431095.1 Acidobacteriota bacterium
CTTGAAGGTCACCCGGTTGCCGAGGCCGTCGGTGAGGTGGCCGTCCTCGAAGACCTGCAGCAGGATGTTGAACAGATCCGGGTGCGCCTTCTCGATTTCGTCGAGCAGGACGACGGAATAGGGGTTCCGCTTCACCTTCTCGGTGAGCTGCCCGCCCTCTTCGTGGCCGACGTAGCCCGGCGGCGAGCCGATCAATTTCGAGACCGAGTGCTTCTCCATGTATTCCGACATGTCGAAGCGGATGAGGGCGTGATCGCTGCCGAACAGGAAGTTGGCGATGGCGCGCGCCAGCTCGGTCTTGCCGACGCCGGTCGGGCCGAGGAACACGAAGCTGCCGACCGGACGATTCGGGTTCTTCAGGCCGGCGCGGGACCGCCGGATCGCGCGCGACAGAGCGGAAATCGCCTTGTCCTGCGAGATGACGCGGCCGTGCAGCTCCTCTTCCATCCGGAGCAGCTTGTTGCTCTCGTCCTGGTTGATCGACTGGAGCGGCACGCCGGTCCATTTCGACACCACCTCGTCGATGTCGGATTTACCGACGGTGACGCGGCGGGTGTTGGTCTTGACGTCGAACTTCTCGCGGACGAACTGCAGGTTTTCGCGCGCCTGCACTTCCTGCTCGCGGTAGAACTGCGCCTTCTCGAAGTTCTTCTCGGAGACCGCCGTCTCCATCTGCTCGACCGCGACGCGGATGCTGCGGTTGATCTCGCCGAACTCCTCGCTCGAGAAGCCCGACTCGCGCAGCTTGGCGCGCGCCCCGGCCTCGTCCACGAGATCGATGGCCTTGTCGGGCAGGAAGCGATCGGTGATGTAGCGGCTCGACTGGTAGACGGCCGCTTCGATCGCGTCGGGCGTGTATTCAACGTGATGGAACTGCTCGTAGCGATCCTTGACGCCCTTGAGGACTTCGATGGTCTCCTTCTCGGACGGCGGGTCGACCTTCACCGCCTGGAAGCGGCGTTCGAGCGAGCGATCCTTCTCGATGTACTTGCGGTACTCGGCCGGCGTGGTGGCGCCGATGCAGCGGATTTCGCCGCGCGACAGCGCCGGCTTGAGGATGTTGGCCGCGTCGAGCGAGCCTTCGGCCGAGCCCGCGCCGACGAGCGTGTGCAGCTCGTCGATGAACACGATAATGTTCGGATTCTCGGTCAGCTCCTTCATGATCGCCTTGAGGCGCTCTTCGAACTGGCCGCGATACTTCGTGCCGGCGACGATCAGGGAGATGTCGAGCGCGAGGATGCGCTTGTCGGCGAGGAAGTGGGGCACGTCGCCGTAGACGATCTTCTGCGCCAGCCCCTCGACGATGGCGGTCTTGCCGACCCCGGGCTCGCCGATGAGCACGGCGTTGTTCTTGGTGCGGCGGCAGAGCACCTGCTGGACGCGTTCGAGCTCGGTGCCGCGCCCGACCAGCGGGTCGAGCTGGTTCTTCATCGCCGCTTCGGTGAGGTCGCGGCTGAACTCGGCGAGCAGCGGCGTTTCTTTCACCCGCGTCAGGGTGGTCTTCTCGTTCAGGAGCGCCACGATGTCCTCGCGGACCGTGTTCAGGCGCATCCCCTTCTCCATCAGGATCGTCGCGGCGACGGACCGCTCCTCGCGGAGGATCCCGAGCAGCAGGTGCTCGGTCCCGATGTAGTTGTGCAGCAGCCGGTCGGCCTCTTCCGCGGCGAACTGAAGCACGCGCTTCGTCTCGGCGCTGAAGGGGATCTCGACCGAGGTCGAGACCTTTTCGCGGAACACGGTCCGCCCCTCGATTTCCTTGCGGATGGATTCCAGAGACAGGTGCGATCGGGCAAAGATGCGGCTCGTCAGCCCCTTGCCTTCACGGATCAGTCCGAGGAGGAGGTGCTCGGTCTCAATGGAGATACTCCCGAGCTGTGAGGCCTCGTAGCGTGCGAAAAACAGCACGCGTCGCGCTCGTTCCGTGTAGCGTTCGAACATCCGGGGTTCCTATGTGGTAGCCGTCATTATACGGCAAAAGCGCAGCCGGGCCAACGACTTAGGCGACTGAATATGGCGCCGGTGGAAGATTCCTGACCCTCACAGGGTAAGACGCCGGGCGGCGACAGGACGGATCGCGCGGATCCCGGATCAGCTCCGGCGACCCGCGCGAACCCTGATAGCGGCGGCGCCGCTACTTCTTGGAAGGCGTGCGAACCGTCACGTTGGCGGCGTGCTTGGTCGCGCCATCGTGATACCTCACCGACACATCGTCGCCAACGCTGACGAACTCCGTGATCGTCGTCGGCTTCTTGTCGGCCTTCATCGCATCCATCTTGTGGCTGCCACCCTTGGCGATGACCACCGTGGACTTGTCCACCGCGAACGTCCACTCGGCCGTCTTGCCCTTGACCGTCACCGAGTCGGCGCTCACCGCCGACACCGTTCCCATCGCCGTCATTGTCTTTGCCGAAGCCGCACCCATTGTCTTCGCCGCAGGGGCAGCCGCCGGCTTGGATTGCGCGAACGCGGGGGCGGCCACCAGCACCGCCGCAATGAACAAACCTGTGAAGCTTTTCATACCGAACCTCCTCGTTGTCAGACCATACGGAACAGGATGGCTGATTGTGCCCTTGGATGGACCTTTTGCGGAATCTATTTTAGCCGGGGCCGCTACGGGCTGACGCCACGCGCCTCGCGCAGCGTGCCCTCTTCCAGGCGGAGGACGCGGTCGCACGCCGCCGCCAGCCGCGGATTATGGGTGGCGATAATCGACGTGAGGCCGCGCTCGCGGTGCATCTCGCGCAGCAGCTCGTGGAGTGTCTCGGCGGTGTGCTCGTCGAGAACGCCGGGCGGCTCGTCCGCCAGCAGCAGCCAGGGATCCATGACCAGCGCGCGCGCGATGGCGACACGCTGCTGCTCGCCCCCCGACAGCATTCCCGGCTTGTGGGCCAGGCGCTCGGAGAGCCCGACCCGCCCCAGCAACGCCCGCGCCCGGCCGTCACGCTCCTCCGCGGGGCGGCGGCCAATCCGCATCGGCATCCCGGCGTTCTCGAGTGCCGTGAATTCCGGCAGCAGATGATGGAACTGGAACACGAACCCGACGTGCCGGTTGCGGAACGCCGTCAGATCGGCGGGCTTCATCGACGCCAGGTCCGTGTCGCCGATACGCACCGAGCCCGCGTCGATCTGGTCGAGGCCGCCGAGCACGTGGAGGAGCGTGCTCTTCCCCACTCCCGACGCGCCGACGATGGCCACCATCTCGCCGCGTTCGACCGACAGAGACAGCGCGTTCAGGACCGTCAGCCGCGCCGTCCCCACGACGTAGCTCTTGTTGAGGGCGGACGCTTCGATGAAGGGCATCAGTTGCTGCGGCCCACGGCTTGGTCACACGGATCACCAAGATCACGAAGCGAGAACCCAAGAAGAAAGAGTTCGTCGTCATCTTCGTGAACTTGGTGATCTTGGTGTGTGATCCGTCTCACTGATACCTCAGCGCCTGCGCCGGATCGAGCTTCGCTGCCTGGCGTGAAGGGTAGATGGTGGCGACGAAGCAAACCAGGATCGCCGCGACAATGACGGCGGCGAGATCCTGCGGCTGCAGCGTGAACGGGACGTAGGAGATCTGGTAAACGTCGATCGGGACGCGAATCAGCTTGAACCGATCCACGACATAGATAATCGCGCCGCCGGCAA
>JANPCT010000604.1:0-3121 GCA_031431095.1 Acidobacteriota bacterium
GTCGTCGGCCCCGGTGCCGGGCCGGCCGCACGAGCTCAGCTCGGGCCGCGCCGACCTCCGCGGCCGGGCCGCCGAGCAGTTGTTCTCGTACGAGGCGGCGGACCTGCGCGATGCGGTGGCCCGCGCCGCCGGCCACTTCAAGGGCGTCTTTATCGTCCGCCCGGCACACAATCCGCTCGGTCCCCTCGACTTCGCCGGCGCCTACGACGAGCGCTCCGATCGCATCTATTCCGTCGGCGAGCTCGTCGATCGCGGCTACGAAGACGCGTATCACCAGTTCATCGAACCGGTCGTCGCCGCCAGCGGCGAACGCATCGAGACAGTCCAATCGTGATCTGGCCGTGCGCCTGAGCCCCACCGCACGACAGACTTGAACAACCACCAACCACCAACCAGAAACCACCAACCCCCCAAATGCGTCCAGCCACCGACATCATCCACGGCAGCACCGGCGCCAATCGCGACGCCGATCCGCTCGCCACGCCGATCTACGAAACGACGACGTTCGTATTCGAGAGCGCCGCGGAGGTCAAGGCGTTCAACGACGGGACGTCCCGGAAGTTTCTCTACTCGCGGTACGGCAACCCGACCACCGCGTCGGTTGAACAGACGATTGCAAGAGTGGAAGGGGCGGAATCGGCGATGCTGCTCTCGAGCGGGATGGCCGCCACCTCCACGGCGCTGCTGGCGCTGCTCGCCTCCGGCGACGAGGTGGTGTGCAGCGCCGCGATCTATGGCGGCACCCTGCACCTGCTGGCGGATCTGTTTCCTCGCTACGGCATCCGCGCGCGGTTCGTCACCCTCGACGCGTTGCGGGAACCCGAGCGGGTCATCGGCGACAAGACGAAGGTGCTATGGTTCGAATCGCCGATCAATCCGACACTCCGCTGTGTGGATATCAGCGCGGTCGCCACCGCCTGCCGCGCCCGCGGCGTCATCTCGATCATCGACGGCACGTTTGCGAGTCCGTTCAACCAGCAGCCTCTCGCCATGGGCGTCGACATCGTCATGCACAGCGTCACCAAGTATCTCAACGGCCACAGCGACGTGACCGCCGGCTCGCTGGCGGGTCCCGAACGGCTCTTGAACAGCATCGACAAGACACGGCGGCTGCTCGGCGGCATCGTCGATCCACAGGCGGCGTACGCGATTGGCCGCGGGATCAAGACGCTGTCGGTCCGCATGGAGCGTCACAACGCGAACGGCATGACGGTGGCCCGCTGGCTCGAGACGCAGAAGGGCGGCCGCGTCCAGGACGTCTTCTATCCCGGTCTCGAATCGCATCCCGATCATGCGCTGGCACAGCGGCAGATGAGCGGGTTTGGCGGCATGGTGTGCGTCGATGTCGGTGGCGGGCAGACGCGCGCCGAGCGCTTCTTCGATCGCCTCACGGTGTTCAAGCGGGCCGCAAGCCTGGGCGGCGTCGAGAGCCTGTGCAGCCTGCCGGTCATCACCTCGCAGTGGGGCCACACCGACGCGCAACTTGCCGAAGCGGGTGTGACGCGCAGCATGGCGCGCCTTTCGGTCGGCCTCGAAGACCCGCAGGACCTCATCGAGGATCTCGATCAGGCCTTGAACGCCTGATCCTCGAACGCCATGGCGCGGAGGTGCGCCGATGAGTCAGCCATCCGCGCGATTCGATCACCTCGTCGTCGCCGTGCGCAGCCTGCCGGAAGGGGTTGCGGAGTTCGCGCGGCGCACGGGCATCCCGCCTGTCGCCGGTGGCAGGCATCCCGATCGCGGCACCGAGAACGCGCTGATCTCGCTGGGCGAGGGAGGCTACTTCGAGATCATTGCACCGCAGATCGATGCGGCGCTCGCGCCGGCAGACGAAGCCATGCGCGAGCTCGACACCCTTCGCATCATCGACTGGGCCGTGTGCGTCGCGAGTGTGGACCACTCGAGTGCCGCGCTGCGCACTGCGGGCTTCGCGCTTACATCGCCGCAACCAGGCTCTCGCGTCACTCCGTCGGGCGAGCGCCTGGCATGGACGACGTTCCGGCTCGCGCACCCCGCGCCGCGCAGTTCGCCATTCTTCATCCACTGGGCCGCCGGGACGAGGCATCCGTCCACTTCGGCCCCCGGCGGCTGCTCGCTGTCTGATTTGCTGATCCAGGATCCGTCGCTGGATCGAGTGACCATGGCCCTCAGCGCCGTCGGCTTCGCCGGGGCGCGATACGCGCGCGGTCAGTCGCGCATCGAGGCCACCGTGCGGTGCGGCTCGAACGCCGTCACCTTCACGACGCCAGGCTGAACGCTTCGAACTGGGAGCCGAAAGCTACCTGGCGGCGGTGAGTTTCTTCTCTCCGGCGGCTTCGTGAAGGAACTGGTCGGCCATTTCCGCCAGCCGCGCCGTCAACGCGCTGCCGTCGAGATCGCCGTACTTGCCGCGGAAGCGCTCCATGGGGACGACGGCTTTGGCCATGGCGCGGTGGCCGCCGGCGGAGCCGATGCCGGCGAACCATCGCTTGACGAACTCGCCGGCATTGCGCGAGTAGCCGAGGTTGCGGACCGACACCACGAGTGTGGTCCCGACGATCCCCGCGATAATCGTCCACTTCACGTCTTCGAGCTGCAGGAAGAAATCGGCGGTGTAGGGGATGAAGTCCTCGCGCGGCGCGTCACCGATGAACGCGGTGAACACCTGATTGCGGAGGATGCCGTCGTGCCCGGCGCGGGTGACGTATTCCAGGCGCTCGAGCGTGATTTCCGCCCCTTCCATCTTCCGGATCAACGCCGCGTCGGCGAGGGGGTAGAGGAAGGTGAATGCCTCGAGGTCGACGCGGTTGGTGTGGCGCGCGAAGAACAGCGTGTCGGACTTGATCGCGTACAGCATTGCCGTCGCGGTGCGCTCGGAGATGTTGACGTCGACGGCGCGGAGATGCTCGGTCAGGATCGTGGACGTCGATCCGTAGTCGGCGCGGATGTCCTTGTAGACGGCGCTGTAGCCCGGATGCTCGGGATGATGATCGATGACCAGGTCGGCGCGATCGAGGAGGCCGCCGAAATAGTGCGGCTGCACGTCGACGGTGGCGACGCGGTCGAAGGCGCTGAAGGACGAGGGGGTGATCTGCTCGACGTGGATGTCGAGCATGTTGGCCATCCGCAGGTTTTCCGGACG
>JANPCT010000605.1:0-6585 GCA_031431095.1 Acidobacteriota bacterium
GGCGGCCTGCTCGGCGTGGCACCGCGACTGCCGACCGGCGGGGCGATCCCGGCGTCGGCCAGGCGGTCGGTGTAACGCATAGACACGCACTGCGTGCCGCGATGCTCGTCAACCGACCCTGCTCGACATGACCGTTTGGGACAGACGACGGGCCTTCTAAGCCGGTGGCCGCAGGTTCGAGTCCTGCCGGGCGCGCCATTTCCTAAAGAATTCTCCGATTCTTCCGGTCCAGAAAACATCTCGACGAAGTTGGAATCGACGAATTCCCTCGGCATTCGTCGCTGATTACGCGCCAGCGTCCTGGAGGGGACAACATCACATGAATCCGAACAAAGCACTGTGGGAAAAGGGTGACTTCACCAGGATCGCCGCGAGCATGCGAGAGAGTGGAGAGGCGGTGGTCGCCGGACTCAGCATCACCCCGGGATTGAAGGTGTTGGACCTCGGATGCGGCGACGGGACGACGGCCCTGCCGGCGGCCAAACACGGCGCCGACGTGCTCGGCGTCGATATCGCGAGCAATCTTGTCGAAGCCGGGAACAGACGCGCGCAGGCAGTGGGCTTGACGACCTGCCCGTTCCAGGAAGGCGATGCCACCAATCTGAGTGAACTCGCGATCAAAGCTTCGACCTCGTGGTCAGCATCTTCGGAGCCATGTTCGCGCCCAAACCGTTCGACGTGGCAAAGGAGATGGCGCGCGTGACCCGGCCCGGCGGCCGCATCGTCATGGGAAACTGGATTCCCGGCGATCCGACGCTCGTCGCACAGATTCTGAAGATTAGCTCCTCCTATTCACCGCCACCGCCCGAGGGCTTTGTCAGCCCGATGACGTGGGGGATCGAGGCCACCGTGAGCGAACGCTTCGCGGCCGCGGGCACGCCCGCCGAGCGGATCGCGTTTGTCCGCGACGCGTTTACGTTTCGGTCGGCAGGCACCCCGGCCGCGTTCGTTGCCGACTTCCGGGACTACTACGGCCCGACGATGAACGCGTTCGCCGCCGCGGAACAGAGCGGCAAATCCGCGGAACTCCAGCAGGAACTCGAGGCGCTGTTCGAACGCCAAAATCAGAGCAAGGCCGCAGGCGCGACGTCGATTCCGGCGACGTTCCTGCGCGTGACCGTCACCCGGTAGGCGCGTGCCGGACCGGCGGGACATGGGCGGGGATTCCTATGGCAGCCGCCGATGCAGCTCGTCGACGAAGTTCAGCAGGAAGCTCACGTGCAGGTTGCCATTGATTTCCTCGATTTCCGGGCGAGGGAAAATGGCGAAACGTTGGCCCTGCTCCTCCTGGGTAATACGCAATATGTTTCTTCTCTAGACGATTTGGTACTCGATTTCGGTGAACTCAGGAGTAGCATTCCAGGCACTCGCGTACGGCGACCCCAGGTTCGATGTTCGCTTCACGCGGGGAGCCGGAGGGTGCTGCCACAGCCATCAGGCTGGCGCGAACACTTCTAACCCGCCTTCATAGAAGAGGCAACGATGAAACGTCTACTTGTCTGCTTATTGTGTGTGTCGGCGCTCGCGCTGCCGTTGAATGCGCTTGCATGCACGGCCACCGGATTTGTCCGCGACGGTATCAACATGACGGCCGCGGTCATCAACCCCGGCAATGTCGCCGGCACCGTCACTACCCCGACCGTTGTGGACGCCACTGGCTGCAACATCGGCGTCTACTTCAGCACATCCGGCTCCATCCAGTACGTCGACATCTACGGAGCAAATTACTTTGGCGTCGTGGTGAATGGTGACGGGTCCCTCATCAATGTGGACGTGAAAGACTCGACGATTCACAACATCGGAGAGACCCCGTTCAACGGCTCGCAACACGGCGTCGCGATCTACTATCGGGCCTACGGTGGGGTGGGTACGGGAGTTACGGGAGACATCGACGGCAACGCGATCTCGCTATATCAAAAAGGCGGAATTGTCGTCAACGGTCCTAACGCCTGGGTCAATACGCTCGGGAACACCGTGACGGGACTCGGTGAGGTCGATTTCATCGCTCAGAACGGGATCCAGTACTGGGGTTCAAACGGGACGATTCGCGGCAACACCATTTCGGACAACTTCTACACCGGCACGGTCGGGGTGGGGCCGAATCCGGGCGGGCAGAACCCGCCGGGCTGGGAGTACATTGCGGGCGGGCTGCTCCTCTACCAGACCGGACTTGTGAAACATTCGAAGAATTTCTACGCCAATAACCAGCGCAATGTGGAGATGGTTCAATAGGAGATCGACCGTCCACTGCTCGGGGCGTGTGACTAAAGGCTATGACGTTGTTCCTCAAAGGGCCACCATCGCGGTGGCCCTCGTCGTGTACGGCGCTGTTCAGTTGTCACTGGGAGGTCTTTGGGAACCGTCGGATACAGCGGACGACGCAACCACGGCAGGCCGTCGACAGATCGAATGCCGTCAGCGAGCGAAGTGAGTCGAAGGCCGCCTTGTCGCTCGAGCGTGGTCAGCCGGCCAGCGTCAGGCCCTGGCGGCCGCCAGGGCCTGATCGATGTCCGCGAGGATGTCCTCGATCCCCTCGATGCCGATGCACAGGCGGATCATGTCGGCCGTCACGCCTGCGCTTTTCAACTCCGCCTCGGTGAGCTGGCGATGCGTGGTCGAGGCGGGATGCGCGGCCAGGGACTTGGCGTCGCCGATATTCACCAGGCGCTTGAAGAGCTTGAGCGCATCATAGAATTTCACGCCCGCGTCAAAGCCCCCCTTGATGCCAAAGGTCAACAACGCCGACGGACGGCCCTTGGTGTATTTCTGTGCGAGCTGATAGTAGGGGGATGATTGGAGTCCGGCGTAATTCACCCAGGCGACCGCCGGATGCTGTTCGAGGTGGTGCGCCACCGTCATCGCGTTCGCGACGTGGCGTTCCATTCGCAGCGCCAGTGTTTCGATGCCTTGCAGGAAGAGGAAGGCATTGAACGGACTCAGGGCCGAGCCGGTGTTGCGAAGCGGCACGGTGCGCGCGCGCCCGATATAGGCCGCCGGCCCCAGGGCTTCGGTGTAGAACACGCCGTGATACGCCGGCTCGGGGTTGTTCAGCATGGGAAAGCGCGCTTTGTGCTCAGCCCAGGGAAACTTGCCGGAATCGACGATGATGCCGCCGATCGAATTGCCATGGCCGCCCATGTACTTCGTCAGTGAGTGCACCACGATGTCGGCGCCGAATTCGATCGGTTTCATGAGCACCGGCGTGGGGACGGTGTTGTCCACAATCACGGGGACGCCGTGTTTGTGCGCCATCGCCGTGATCGCCTCGAGGTCGGGAATGTTGCCGGCCGGGTTGCCGATGGTTTCGCAGAATACCGCGGCTGTCTTCTCGTCGATCAAAGCCTCGAGGGCCGCCGCGCTGTCGTCCTTGGCGAAGCGGACGCCGATGCCCCAGCTGGGGAGCGCGTGGGCGAACAGCGTGTAGGTGCCGCCATAGAGCGACGGCACGGACACGATGTTGTTGCCGGCCTGGGCAATCGTCAGAACGGAGTAGGTGACGGCCGCGCTCCCCGCACTGAGGGCGAGTGCGGCGAGCCCCCCTTCGAGGGCCGCCACCCGCTGTTCGAGCACGTCATTGGTCGGATTCATGATGCGGGTGTAGATGTTGCCCGGCACCACGAGGTTGAAGAGATCGGCCGCGTGCTGCGCGTTGTCGAACTCATACGCGACGGTCTGGTAGATCGGCACGGCCACCGACTTGGTGGTCGGGTCGGTGACATAGCCCGCGTGTATGGCCAGCGTTTCGTCCTTCATCGGCGGTTTTACTCCCTCGGGAAATCAGCGTTGGTGTCGGGGCCCGGGGTCAGCGCTTCCAGCGGCCGGCGTGGATCAACGCCAGCCCTGAAAGGAATGCGACGGTCCGGGTTTGTCAGTTGATAGACCAGGCCGAGCCAGTTGTCAAAAATCGTCCTGGCGGTGTCTGCCCAGGTGTTCTTCAGAAAAGCGGCGACCTCGGCCTCCGGGAATTCCGGCAGCGGCGCCTGCGCGGCATGCGCGTGGTGCGCGCGCTCCAGATAACGCGCGATTCGAGCGGCCGCATCGTCGGAAATGTAGTGTTCAGGAAACGCCGGCAGATCGCGTTCGCCGTGGAAATGGCGCACGACCTCGCGCTTGTATTCCTTGAGCAGGCTGTTGGCGTCGTATTCCGGGTGGCCCTGAAAATAGACACGGCGGATTTGGTCCTCGCTGACGGCTGCGTGGACGCCGGCTTCATCACTCTCGATGAGAATGCTCAGGCCCGCCGCCTCGAACTGCTGCCGCGTAATGGCGTTGTAGCGTGAGTGCGGCACATCGAACGGCGCGTCGATGCCGCGCAGCAGAGGATGCCGGGGCGTGACCACCCGGTGGCTGTAGACGCCCCACTTCTTGGTCGGCAGCGGCTGGCGGTCAATCCCGTGCAGGAACTTCATCAGCGCGTGCGTCGACAGGCACGAGCAGAGCACCGAGGTGACGTGCTCGTTGGCCCACTTGATGACGTCCGTCAAAGGTCGATAGAAGGGCTGTTGGTCGAGGCCCGGATTCACCAGGTTCGCCCCTGTGACGATCAGGGCATCGAGCCCGCCCGCACGAATCGCGGTCATGTCCTCGTAGTGCCGGGCGATATAGGCCTCAGTCGCGTCTCCGCGAGTCAAGCCGGCGACGGTGATGCAGTGCACATAGAAATGTGCCGGCTGACTCGCGCCTCCGACCAGGCGCATGAACTGCTGCTCCGTTGCCTGAAATGCGGCATCGGGCATCATGTTGAGCAGGCCGACATGCACCTCGCGCCAGTCCTGGCGTCGGGCGTCTTCGCGCGTGAGAACGGTCTGCCCCTGGCCACGCAGATCGCGGAAGGTCGGCAGCGACGAGTGCTCGATGAGCGGCATGACGGTGACGATGCAAGTCTAATGCACTCCGAGGAGATTCCATGAGAACTGCCATGGTCGTTGCCGTCCTCAGCACGAGCCGCGCGCTTGCGACATGGTTGCACAGGCACCTCGCGCGTCGGCTCCATTCGGTTGCCAGCTGGCTCTCTCAATTGTCTACACGGGCCAACTCTGGAGTTGTCCTTCGACGTCAGCGCTTGTTCGCCCGGAAGTTGACACCGACGGTGCCAAACTGACTCGCGCTCGACGCCTGTGGGGCGCCGTCGAAGACCGCGGCCTTCCAGGTGATCTCAAAATCGGTGAAACCGGCAGCGACGACCGTCGCTTCGAGCTCTGCTTCCAGCAGAGCACCGGCGATTCAACCGGTCCAAAGGTCGATCTTTCGTTTCGCCTCCTCCGGCACTTCCCGGTTGACCAGGATGTCGCCAATCTGCAGCCGCCCGCCGGCGCGCAGCACGCGGAACATCTCGCCCAGCGTCTTCCGCTTGTCGGGCGTCAGGTTGAGCACACCGTTCGAAATCACCACGTCGGCCCAGCCGTCGGGCACGGGGATCTCCTCCATGTAGGCCTCGCGGAACTCGACGTTGTCGAGGCCCGACTCGGCGGCGGCGGCGCGAGCTTTCCGGAGCATCGCCGGGGTCATGTCGATGCCGACGACTTCGCCGTCTGGGCCGACCATCCGAGCAGCGACGAGCGAATCGATGCCGCCGCCCGAGCCGATATCGACCACTCGCTCACCGGGGGCCAGTTCGCCCATGGCGAATGGGTTGCCGGTGCCGGCGAACGATTCGATGGCCGATTCCGAAACACCCTTGAGCCACTCGTCTTTGTACCCGACGATTCTGGTGAGGGGGCGGCCGGTGTGGAAGTGAAAGCCCTTGCCTGGATCCTCGGCCACTTCCTTGTATTCGTCTTGGATGGCCCTGCGCAGGGCATCGGTATCGACGTCTACCGGCTTGGCCACGAATGAACGGTTTGCCGTCATCGCCTCTCCTTTTCTGTCCAGCGGTAGGTAAACGATTCCGAATGGCCGAAGATCCGCCCGCTTCCCCCGAATGATCGCACAGACCGCTGGGCATGGTCGTCCACATTTACGAATTTTACTTTGTAGTGTAAAGTTACCGCCTGGGTCTTCTTGGGACTGGAGGAGCGATGCTGACCGCGGTCTCGTGGCTCGACTGGAAGCTGGGCGCGCGGATGCTGCTGAAGTATCCCGCGCTCACGATCATCGGCGGGCTTTCGCTGGCGGCGGCCATCGCGATTGGGGTGGTCGGCTTCGAAGTCGCCGACGAACTGCTGTACAAACAGCTGCCGTTCGATGAAGGCGGCCGAGTCGTGCGCCTCGAGACGCAGGACACGGCGGCGTCACGCGTGGAGCCGAGGGTGCTCCACGATTTCGCCATCTGGCGCCGGTCTCTGAAGACGGTGACGCAGCTCGGCGCCGCCCGCGTGAGCGAGCGCACCGTGCTCACGGGCGAAGGCCGTGTCGACTCGCTGCGCGTGGCGGAAATCACGGCGTCGGCGTTTCCGCTCACCCGCGTGTCGCCGCTGCTCGGCAGGCCGCTGCAGCCGACGGACGAAATGCAGGGTGCGGAGCCCGTCGTGCTCCTGGGTTACGACGTCTGGCAGAGACAGTTCCTGCACGACCCGGCGATCATCGGCCGCGTCGTGGACGTGGGTCGCACGGCTCGCACCGTGGTGGGCGTGATGCCGCCGCGCT
>JANPCT010000606.1:0-7909 GCA_031431095.1 Acidobacteriota bacterium
CGCACCTTGCACGGTGCCGGTAATCGTGGCCGACGCGCCCGAGGGCGCTCCGGGTTGCGTTCCGGTTGTCAATGGCCCGGTGGGCGATCCGCTCCCGCCACCGCACGCCCCTGCGAGCAAAGCCGCCACCAACGTCCATCCAAGGCCCTTGCGCATGAATCCTCCGGGAGGACTCAGAGGCAACGACGGTGCCCGGTCACGGAGATTGCGGAAAACGCCTGTAAACCATTAGAGCTGCGGGACTTTGAGCGCGACGGCGACGTACGTCAGGGCCCGCGCATTCGTCGCTCGGTGCGACAATCGTTCGCGAACTTACACGGTCGTCCAGGTCTCTATTCGCTGCGGATGGCGCGAATCGGATCGATCCTGAGCGCGTCGGCACCAGCGTGCCGGCGAACGCCGTCGGCGGGTCGCGGATTCCGGCGTTATAATCCGCGCATGAAACAGCCGACCAGGCGCACATTCTTCCGGGACGCGGCAGCGGCAGCGGCCAGTGCCGTGCTGCTGCCCTCTGCCACGGCGCGCGCCTCGCAGGCGGCGTCCTCCCAGGATCGCGTCACGGGCTCCAATCGGCGCGTGCGCATCGCCCTGATCGGATGCGGCGGACAAGGCAGCTCGGATCTGCGCGCGGCGCTCCGGCTCGGCGCGCAGTGCGTCGCGCTGTGCGATGTGGACGACGAGCAGGTGGCGAAGGCCACGCAGTGGCTGAAGAAGGATTTCAGCCAGGCGCCCGAGCTGACGACGCGGGACTTCCGCCGCGTGCTCGACCGGCAGGACGTGGACGCGGTCATTGTCGGCACGCCCGATCACTGGCATGCGCTGCCGACCGTGATGGCCTGCCAGGCCGGCAAGGACGTCTACGTCGAGAAGCCGCTCGCGCTCACCATCGGCGAAGGCCGCGTGATGGTCAACGCGGCCCGGCGCCACAACCGCATCGTCCAGATGGGCACGCAGCAGCGCAGCTCGACACATTTCCACGACGCCGTGGACTACGTGAAGTCGGGCGCGCTCGGCAAGATCCGCGTCGTGAAGGCGTGGGCCTACCAGGACTGGATGGGCAACATCGCGCGCGTGCCCGACAGCGAGCCGCCGGCGACGCTCGACTACGACATGTGGCTGGGCCCGGCGCCGAAGCGGGCGTTCAACAAGAACCGCTTCCATTTCAATTTCCGCTGGTATTACGACTACTCGGGCGGCCTGATGACCGACTGGGGCGCGCACATGATCGACATCGCGAACTGGGCGATGGGGATCACGGCGCCGAAGTCCGCAACCTCGGTCGGCGGGAAGTTCGGGTTCCCCGACGATGCGGAGGAAACGCCGGACACGCAGCAGGCCCTGTGGGAGTGCGACGGCTACAGCATGATCTGGGAGCACGCGACGTCGATCGGCCAGGGCCCGTACATGCGCGACCATGGCGTCGCCTTCCATGGCAACAACGGCGTGCTCGTCGTCGATCGCGGCGGCTGGGAAGTGCTGCCTGAGACGGAAACGAAAAGCGGCAAGAAGGCCTACCGGATGACCGGCGAGCCGCGCCGCGGCAACAGCGGCGACATGCACCAGGCGCACGTCAAGAACTTCCTCGACGCCCTCGACTCGCGTAAGCGCCCGAACTCGGACGTGGAGATCGGGCACAACTCGATGATCGCCTGTCATCTGGCGAACATCGCGTTCAGGACGGGGCGGGTCGTCCACTGGGACGCCGCGCGCGAGCAGATCATCGGCGATCCGGACGCGCAGAAGCTGGTCCTGAAGACGTATCGTGCGCCCTGGACGCTGCCGCAGGTCGCGGCGCCATCGACGCCGGTCCCGTAGAGGCGCGATCGTCATGCTCGTCCGATAGGCGCAGCGGCGCCCATGCGACGTCGTCGTCGCGTTTCCTGCTTACTTGCCGTCGATCGGTTCCGACGTGAGCACCGGCTCGTTCTTCAGCGGTCCCACCGATGTTCGGCCGTTGTGGTCGGGAATCGTGATCGATACCTGCGAGACGTTGTTCGCGAAGTCGGATTCGGGCAGCGTGTGGCAATAGCCCTCCGGATCGCGATTCGGGCAGGCCTCGCCCGCGGCCGGGACGAACGGCGGGTTGACCGTGACGCGAATGATGTAATTCCCCGGTGGCACAACGGGCTGTCCATCGCCGCCGTCGAGCACGAAGTACTGCCCGCCGAGCTTCCAGTCGTAGACGTCCGTCCACCCCTTGCTGATGCCCTGGTTCCCCGGGATGCCGATGCCGCCGCAGCTCCTGAAATGCGGCTTGTTGTCGGCGTCGCCGGTGTATGGCTGGTATTTGTTGATGTCGATCATGCAGAAGCCGCGCTTGGCGGCTCTCCATACCGTCCCTGACGTCGCGTCGATCAACTCATACAGCGCGTAGTGCCTGAAGTGGAAGTGCTGGTGGCATGTCGCGAACTCAAACGTGCCGTCGTTCAAATGCTGATTCGGGTCCCCCACGACGAGATCCGCGTCGCCGATGTTCGGCGTCGAGACCGTAAAGCGCACGATCTGGTGTTCACCCGGCGTGACCCCGCCCTCCTGGACGCTGCAGAAGGTGCCGAGCAGATTCTCCGTTCTCACGACCCAGTGCTGCCGCAGCGCCGCCTGCTCGACGATGAGGTCGGGCCTTCCGCGGGACTGACTCTTGAATGACGTCGCGAGCGCGCCGGTGCTCGCGACGATGGTCAGGGTCAAACCCAGGACGATGCGCCTGTTCAGTATCATTGTGCCCCTCGATTCACAGCCGGAGGTTGAAGCAGAGGCCGCGCGGTCACACGCGGCGTCAGACGGATACTACCGAAGATCCTGCCAGACCGGGGTGCGGTGGCCGTTCGGCCGGTCCCACGTCCCCGTCTGGGGCAACGACCGCGGTGCCACTCATGGCGGCGCCGACTACGGCCGCGGACCACGCCCATCGCGCGGAGCGGCCGGCGCCGGTGTCAGGGCATCCCAGCGCCGGTCCCCCGTCTGCTTGTAGTCACGCGGCAGCGTCGTCCAGTCCGGCCGCGAAATCCCGTTCAAGTCGTAGACGACCTTGCCGTCGCGTAGCGTCAGCTCGCACGCGAGCTTCTGCGTGCCTTTCATCCGCGCGCCGTACATGTCGACGAAGCCGAAGTGGCCTTTCTCGACCCGGAACACGCCGATGTCGGCGCCGGCGCCCGGTGTGAGGTGCCCCAGCTCTTCGTGCCGGATCTCCTTCGCCGGATTCCACGTCGAGCGCTGCATCACGTCCTCGAGCGACAACCCCATCGCCAGGAACTTGTCCATCACGTTGAGCATGTCCTTCATGCCGGCGTTCATGCTGCCGATGTGGAGATCGGTGGAAATGGAGTCCGGAAGAAATCCCGCCTTCACCGCCGGCGCGGCGATGCGCCACAGGAAGCTGCCGCCGCCATGGCCGACGTCGAAAATGACGCCGCGTTTCCTGGCCTCCCACAGCGCCGGGTTCACGGCGCCGGATTCGGTCTGCTCGTTGCGCAGCCCGGAATAGACGTGGGTGTAGATGTCGCCCGGCCGCAGCTTCTTCGTCACCAGTTCGCTCATCGGCCGCTCCGGTCGATTGGTGCCGAAATCGATCATCACGGGGATGTTCGCGATCGTGCCCGCCTCGACCGCCCGCTCGATGGGGGTCCACTCCGGGCCGGCGTAGTGCGCGCTCTTGACGCCGACAACGACGTCCTTGTGTTTCAGCGCCATGTCGGCCGTCGGCTTCGCTTCCATGTCGGCGAGGTCCTGCTCGAACGTTCCGCCGCGCATACCGTTGCCGACGATGTTGAGGAAGGCGAGCACGCGCGTCTTCGACCGATCGATGATGCGGTTCTTGAAGTCCTCGAAGTTCCTCCAGCCCGCGCACCCGGCGTCGGCGACGGTGGTCACGCCCGACCGGAGCGTGAAGCCGTCGGGATACACGCTGTTGTCGCCGGCGTAAGAGCCGCGTTCGCCCGTGCCGGCGTAAACGTGGACGTGAATGTCGATGAGCCCGGGCGTGACGTACAGCCCGGAGACGTCGACGACCTTGAGCGCGTCCGCGGGATCGATGCGCGCGGCGACGGCCGCGACCTTGCCGTTCGTGATGGCGACATCGCGAACGGCGCTGATCCTGTTCTTCGCATCGATGACATGACCGCCTTTCAGCAGCAGATCGTATTTCTGCGGCGCCGGGGCCTGGCCCATGACGGCAAGCAGGAGGCACAGCCCGGCGGCGTACGTGGCCTTCAGTTTCATTGGGTTATCCCCGCCGATAGTCGTGCCGCGTGGCACGCCATTTTCCCGTCAGGTATTCGCCCATATCGAGCGCTCCCGCCATTTCGTTGCCGGTGACGTTGCCCGTGAAGCGGAAATTCAACGAGTCTCCGTGCCGCTCCGTGTAGCTGCTCGAGAACTGCACACGCGCCCCGTCGATGGTGCCGGAGAGATCGCGGGCGACGAAGTCGCCTTGATGCGTGCCCTCGACGCGGGTGCCCGTCTGCCGGAGATGCAGCGTATGTGTCGACGCGCTCGCGAGGTATTCGATCCGCACGTCCCATTGGCCGCTCAGGTCGTTTATTGGCGGGGCGGGCGCAGCCGCTGGCGCCGGTGGGACGAGCCGGGCCGACGCGGGAGGATTCGAGAGTGTGGCGTAGAGCCGCTCGGCGACGATCGTGTCGTCGCCCGGCGCCATCTGGTACGGCGTAATCGAGATGCTGGTCTCGGCGCCCAGATCTCGTCCGCCCGGCGTGGCGATTCGCGGCTCGGTGTCCATGAGATGTTTGGCGAGCGCCGCGCCGGTGATCCCGAGCTTGTGGGGATCCCATCGAATCGAGAGCGTCGGCGTGCGGTTCGAGAGCTCCGTCGTTTCCGTCACCGACGTCGTGACGCCTTCGATCCTGGAGACGTGCTTGGCGATGCCGTCGAGCCATGACAGCCACCGGGCCCATTCGGCCTTGTGGTCCCGCCTCGTCCACATCTCGACGGCCATGAGCATCGCGACCGCTTCTTCCTTGCCGACCTTCATGGACCGGGCAAAGCCATGGTGGGGCGCGCTGTGGACCCAGGCGGCCTGGACCAGATCCTTGCGTCCGAGCAACAGGCCCGCGCTCTGCGGACCGCGCAGGCACTTGCCGCCGCTGTAGCCCACGAGCGTCGCGCCGTTTTCCAGGTGGACGTTGGGGACGGTGAGAATCTCGGCGGCAGCGTCGACGAGGACCGGCACGCTCTTCTGGCGCGCGACCGCCGCGACCGCTCGCGTGTTGAGCGGGCCGGTATCCGCGTTCGGGCCGGCGAGTATGTAGACCATCGCGGTGCGCGGGCCGAACGCCGCTTCGAGCTCGTCGGCCGTGCCCACCTCGATCACGCGCACGCCGACCGCGCGAACGGCCGCGTCATAGACGTTGCGCGAGTGTCGCGGGATGATGACTTCGTCTTTCGTAAATCCGGCCAGATTGGGGATCCTGACGTGAAGATCGGGATTCCCGCCCGCCACGCAGGCGGCGGTCGCGTGGGTCAGCCCGGCCGAGCATCCGGACGACACCATGCCCCATTCCGCCTTCGTGAGTTCCGCGAGACGCGCGCCGATCGCCGCCATCAGCTCGTCGAGGTGGACGTGCTGCTGCGCGGCGGCGTCGATGGCCGCCCGGACCTCGGGCAGCATGAGCGAGCCACTGATGATCGTGAAGGTGCCGCGCGCATTGATCAGCGGGCGCACGCCGATGGACTGATAGACGTCCTTGCCCGCGCGAAGCCCCTGCACCGCGGCGTCGTCTGGGGTGGGGGCGCCGGGCGCGGCCGCCGCGGCCTCGTCCCGGAACAGCACCGGGAGCGTCAGCAGCGCCGACAGGCGGAACAGGTCCCGGCGGCTGAGGGTGTCCACGCCGTGTTTCCACTGGGTCTTGAGCGACTGCAGCACCGATGACCTCCGATTTTTGCGATGGCAGAGCGTAGCGGATTTATGATGCGCAGGGAAATGCCTATCTGGTTCCAGGTTTACGACCCCCTCCACGCCTGGCCGCTGTCGACGCTGGTCTCGGCCCTGCCGGTCCTCACGCTCTTCTTCGTCCTGCTGGTCCTGAAGCGCCGCGTCTGGATCGCGGCCGTCAGCGGCATGGCCGTCGCCATCCTGCTGGCCCTGACGATTTTCGACATGCCGCTGGCGATGACGGCCGCCGCGTGCGTGCACGGCTTCATCTTCGGCGTCTTGCGCATCGCCTGGATCATCATCGCGTCGATCTTCCTGTTCAATATCGCCGTCGAGACGGGGCAGTTCCAGGTGATGAAGGACTCGATCGCGGCGCTCTCCGCCGATCGGCGCCTGCAGCTCGTGCTGGTCGCGTTCTGCTTCGGCGCGTTTCTCGAAGGAACCGGCGGCGGCGGCGCGCCGGTCGCCATTGCCGGATCGTTCCTCATCGGCCTGGGCTTCGAGCCCTTCCAGGCGGCGACGTTGTGTCTCGTGGCCAACACCGCGCCGGTCGCCTGGGGAGGCGTGGGGAACCCGATCCGCGTGCTGGCGGGGGTGACGGGATTGCCGGAACACGCGCTGAGCGCGATGACCGGACGGATCCTGCCGCCGATCGCGGCGATCCTTCCGTTCTGGCTGGTCCGCAGCATGGTCGGCTGGCGCGAGACCTTCGAGGTCTGGCCCGCGCTGGCGGTCAGCGGCCTCTCGTTCGCCGCCATGCAGTTCTACTGGTCGAACTTCCAGGAGACGGGACTGGTCGACATCATCTCTGCGATCTTCTCGCTGCTGATGATGGTCGCGTTCCTCAAGGTCTGGCGTCCGCGGACGATCCTGGCGACGGTCCCGGCCTCCGGGGCGCCGCCGAGAATCGTCCAGCGGCATTCGACCGCGATGGTGCTGAAAGGCTGGTCGCCGTTCATCCTCGCGTCGATTCTGATCTTCATCGCCGGCTTGCCGTCGCTGAACAAGTCCCTGACCTTCGCGTCGCTCAAACAGCCGGTGCCGTATCTGCACAACCTGGTCTATCGCGTGCCGCCCGTCGTGCCCACCGCGTCACCCGAAGCGGCGATTGCCGACCTCAACGTCATCGCGCTGCCGGGGACGGCCGTGTTCGTCGGGGCCGCGCTCGCCGCGCTGATTCTCGGCATGTCCGCGCGTCGCATGCTGCGGATCCTCGGAGACACGTTCGTCCAGCTGACGCCGTCGCTGCTCGCGATCAGTTTCATGGTCGGACTCGCGTTCGTCACGCGCTATTCGGGGATGGACACCGTCCTCGGGCTCTCGCTCACGCACACGGGGTGGGCGTTCCCGTTCTTCGGCACGCTGCTCGGCTGGCTGGGCGTGGCGCTCACCGGCACCGACGCCGGCTCGAACGCGCTCTTCGGCAACCTGCAGAAGGTCACGGCGGAACAGCTCGGCATCAGTCCGATCCTGATGGCCTCGGCCAATTCGAGCGGCGGCGTCATGGGCAAGATGATTGACGCGCAGTCCATCGTCGTCTCCGCCAGCGCCACGCAGCAGGTCGGGCGGGAAGCGGCGATCTTCAAGGCGGTCTTCCGTCACAGCATCGTCCTGGCGTCGATCGTCGGCCTGATCGTCATGTTCTACGCCTTCGTCATCCCGTGGATCATTCCCCGGTAAGTCTCTACAAACATCTCATAAATGCCGGTCGCCACCGGACGAGCGAGCGACAGCGAGTGAGCCACGCGAAGGGAGTGCGCCAGCGCAGCAGCGCGCGAGAGAGCGTGGGGGGAGTCCGAGGGGCGAAGCCCCTCGGAAAAGATCAGATCGAGGCGATCACGTCGATCTCGACGAGCGAGTTGCCCGGGATGCCGCCGGCCGCCGCGATGGTCGTCCGCACCGGAGGCTCCGCGCCGAAGCGGCCGAGAAACATCTCGTTCATCGCCGCGTAGTCCTTCAGGTCGTTCAGGTACACGTTGACCTTCAGCACCTTCTCCATCGACGAGCCGACCTCCTCGAGGC
>JANPCT010000607.1:0-5069 GCA_031431095.1 Acidobacteriota bacterium
CGGAGAGCTGCGCCTGGATCGCTTCGAACCGCTTGTGGATGGCGGCGCCGAAATAGCGGACGGTGATGGACACGAACGGCAGCGGGATCAGCGCGATGAGCGTCAGGCGCAGGTCGATCGTCACCATCAGGAGGATGGCGACGACGAACACGAGCACGGTGTTGGCCGAGTACATGATGGCCGGGCCGATCATCATGCGGACGGCGTTGAGGTCATTGGTGGCGCGCGACATCAGGTCGCCGGTGCGCCGCTCCTGGTAGTAGCCGAGCGGCTGCCGCTCGAGCTGCGCGAAGAAGTCGTTCCTGATGTCGTACTCGATGTCGCGCGACGCGCCGATGATGATCCGCCGCATCAGGAAGAGGAACAGCCCGCGCACCAGCGATACGGCCAGCAGCAGGCCGGCATAGAGCACCAACTTGCGCTCGGTGACCGCCTGGTTCAGATCGTCGATCGCGTACTTCAGAATCCACGGACTCATCAGCTGGAACGACGTCGTCAGGATGACGCAGACGAGACCGATGATGAAGGCGCGGCGGTAACGGTCGACGTAAGGCAGGAGTCTGCGGACCGCGGGCGACAACATCTCCTAACAGGATACAGCGACAGCAGGCGAAGACAGACGTCGAGGCAGAAGGCAGAGCGCGTCTGCCTTCCACCGTACGGCCGTCCGCAGTCGTCAGAACTGCAGGCGAGCGCCGAGCTGCAGCTTGCGCGGTGCGTAGCTGGTGTTGTATCCCGTGAGCAGCAGGAACGACGCCGGTGCGCCCTGGTTGCCCGACGGGTTGGCGAAATTCACTTGATTCGTCAGGTTGAACAGGTCGGCGAACAGTTCAATGCGCCGGTTGTTCGGCAACCCGAAGCGGTAGCCCAGCCGGACGTCGGCGTTGAAAAAGCCGGGGCCGTACGCTCCATTGCGGCGCGACTGGTAACCCTTGACGGTGTACGCATCGGCGCCGGTGCCGGAGTAGTCGCCGGCAGCCAGCGGCTCCGCCTGCGTGCCGTTCCGATCGGGGTCGATGGTGTTGTTCGTGAGGCTGAACGGTGATCCGCTCAGCACGCGCGCCACCCAGCTCACGTTCAGGCCACCGGTGTGCGGCACCAGGGCCTGTCCGCTGACGACGAAATTGTGGCGCCTGTCGAACGCGGTCGGACCATCGTTGAGCTCGAGGTGCAAGTCGTCGAGCACCTGGAACCCGCTCGCCGCGACGCCGTTGGCGGTCGTATTGCCGCGCGAGTACGCCAGGGTGTACGACACGCGGGCGCTGTAGTTGTGACTGAAGCGCTTGTTGAGGGCGACGAGCAGGGCGTCGTAGTCGACCCTGCCGGCATTGACCGGCTGCGACACACCCGTGATGAAGGGCGCGAAGCCGGGGTACTGCGCCTGCAGCGTCGTCACAGCAGACGACAACACGGCGCTGCCCTGCCGGACGAGCGGTGAGGTCACCGCCGTCGTGGCGCGCAGACCAGGGTTCAGTTCCCTGGACATGAGCAGGTCACGGCTGAACGCGTGCACGTAGTCGGTGCTGATCGCCATGTTGCCAGCCAGTTGCCGCTCGTATCCGGCCGTCACCTGGTCGGTGTAGGGGACGCGGCGATCAGGGTTGTCCCAGCTCGCGCCCGTGTTGCGATTCAGGCGACCCGAGGGGAACTGCGCGGCCAGCAGCGCCTGCGCGGCCGGCGTAATCGTCGGCCCGTTCACAAGGAACGGATCGGTGGGCAGCGCCCCGGTCCGCGGGCCCGGATCGACGGCATTGGTCGGGAAGTTCACGGTGAACGACGAGCCGAACGGCGTCCCGGTGAAGAGCCCGCCAATCAGTTCGAAGTGCGTTTTGTCGTAGAACCGCCCGTAGCCGCCGCGAACCACGCTGCGGCCGCTGCCGAGGTCATACGTCAGGCCGACGCGCGGCTGGAAGTTGTTCTTGTCGACCGGATACGTCGACACCAGCGGGTCGTCCGTCTCGGGAATCGGGATGATTTCGAGGTCATAGCGGGCGCCAAGGCTCAGCGTCATGCGGGAGTTCAGCCGCCACTTGTCCTGGACGAACCCGGCCACGTAGTGTGCCTTCTCGTAAAAGATGCTGGGCCCGCCGACGCGGAGGCTGAAGCGGTCCGGATAGGTGCGCGGGTCGGCGGGGTTGAAGGGCCCGTTGTTCTGCCCGAAGCTGAACGTACCGTTCAGGTTGCCGTCGTTGCGATTCTTCGCCCCCGAGTACTGGTACTGCGCGCCGATGCGCAGATCGTGGTCGCCGTGCGAGCCCGGCAGGAACCAGCCGAGCGTCTCGTCGAACTGGATCGCGTCGTTGATGCGGAACTGACCGGTGTTGTCCTGCTGGTCGGTGAACGTCTGGAATGCGAGCGTCGGCGGACACTTCGAGAGGTCGCGGGCGTTGGCGTTGTAGCAGGGATTGCCGAAGGTCACGTTCTCACGCGTCCACGTCAGGCGCATCGTGTTCACCTTCGTGTTGGTGAGGACGGAGTTGACGTTGAGCGCCAGGGTCTGGTCTACGTCCGCTTCCTCGCGATTCGCGCGCGCGGTGGCGCCGCCGATGATCTGGTTCTTCTGGGGAGAGGTCTCCCGCAGCCAGCGCAGGCTGTAGGTGTTGTTCTTGTTCAACTGGTGATCGCCGCGGAAAATCGTGTTCCACACGCGGTCGCGTGTGGACTGCTGGTCGTTCAAGTCGGGACGCGCCGGGATGAGAATGACATTCGCGCGATCGATCGAGAAGCGCTCCACGCTGGCGAAATAGTGCATCTTGTCTTTGATCAGCGGGCCGCCGACCGTGGCGCCCCAGCGCTGATAGCGGGTGTCGGCCTTGCGCAGGTTGTTCTTCTTCGCGAAGTAGTCCTTGGTCGTCAGGTCGGCGTCCTGCCAGTAGCCGAAGGCGCTGCCGTGCAGGTTGTTCGTGCCCGCCTTGGTCACGGCGTTCACGATCGCCCCCGAGGTGCGGCCGAACTCGGCGTCGAACTGGTTGGTGATGACCTGGAATTCCTGGATCGCCTCGATCGGCGTGCGCGCCTGCATACCGGCGCGCTGTCCGATGACGTCGTCGTTGTTGTTGCCGCAGTCGACCTTGTAGTTGTTGTTGCGCGGATCCTGGCCGTTCACGCTGATCGAGTCGCTGCCGAACGACTCGGTGCTGATGGAGGGGACAATCCCCGGCAGCAGCCCGATGAACCCGATGAAATTGCCGTTGACGCTCGGCAGCTGCGTCAGCGTCTCGCTCGTGATGTTGCCGCCGATTTCCTTGGACGTGACGTCGACCAGCGGCGACTCGGCGCTGACGGTGATCGTCTCCTCGAACGACCCGACGTCCATCTTGACCTCGATGCTCGTCGTCTTGCCGACTTCGAGGATGAGATCGCGGCGGTTGAACTTCTTGAAGCCCTGAAGCGACGCCGCCGCCTCATACATGCCCGGCACCAGGCTGCTCGCGATGAACGAGCCGTCTTCGCTCGACACCGTCTCGCGGAACATGCCGGTCGCCTGGTTGCGGACGATGACGGTGACGCCGGGCAGCGCGCCCCCCTGCGCGTCGACGACACGTCCGCGTAAGTCGGTGGTGCCTTGCTGCGCGAGCAGCGGGGCCGCCATGAGCAGAACCATCAGGGTTCCGACGAGCCTGCGTATCATTGTGCTGTCCTCCTGGAGCGCGTGGCGGCGTTCGACCGATTGGATCGGCCGGATCGGCCTGGCTGGATCAGCCAGCGCGTCGGTTTTACTAACTTGTTGAAACGACGCCCGTATCCACGATCGCACCGAGTAATACTAACGGTATACAGCAAGCCGCGTTCCAGCGAATCACTGCTTAGTGCAGTGCGCTGTGGCTACGCGAAGCCGACGCCGACGCCGGCGAGTTGACCGCGCAGCAGCGCGTCCTTCATCAACCGGCTGCCCCAGTCCAGGTGGCTCTCCATGCGCGCCCTGGCGGCGGCACCGTCGTGGCTCGCGATCGCGTCCACGATCTGGAGGTGCGACTCGGTCGCGTTCTCGGTGAAGGGACCGAAGCTCACCCCGAGCGACATGAAGCGGTCGACCTGGGCGAGACACCGTTCGATCAACTCCGCCGCCAGTCCGTTCCGGGCGCACGCCGCAATCGCCAGATGGAACTGCACGTTGGCGGATTCCGACTCGCGATATTTCTGGCTCGCGGCGCCTGGCACTGGTGCGAGGCGCCGCAACCGATCGATGTCGTCAGGCGTCGCCAGTTCCGCGGCCCGCGCCGCCGCCGCCCCTTCGAGGAGGCGCCGCACGTCGAAGGTGTCGTGGATCTGCTGCACGGTGACACGCGCCACGAAGTAGCCATGACCGACCACGCGATCGAGGTAGCCCTCCTGCCACAGCCGGGCCAGGCCCTCGCGGATCGGGGTGCGGCTCATGCCGTGCTCGGTCGCCAGACTGACTTCCGACAACGACGCCCCCGGCCGGTACCGCCCTTCGACGATGGCGGTCTTGAGGTCGCGGTAGGCGCGCTCGACGTGTGGCGCGTCCGCAGTGCGGCGCGTGGTACGGCCCTTCACGGTGTCCCTCCTCGGGGGTCTGCGCGGGCGAGTATACCGATCGCCTTCGACCGACCGCAAGCGCTCCTGTGTTATCGTGGCTGCGGCCTCTCCCAGCAGGCCCACCCGCGGCTCTTCGATCAACCTTCCGGGGCGGGAAGAACGTCATGCGCACGCGTTTTATTGCGGCCTCGCTATGTCTCTGTGCCGGTCTCATTGCAGCTTCGCCGGCGGAAGCGCAATATGCCGCGCGGCGCAGCACGGGCAATCGCGCGACCGGCGAAACCTATCACCTCGAGTTCGGCGCATCGCTGTGGAACCCCACGCCCGAGATCGCCATCTCGAGCGAATCGCTCGGGATTCTCGGTGACAACATCGACTTCGTCAAAACCCTGGGCCTCGAACAGACCAAGTTCCGGCAGCTGAAGCTGGTCGCGCGCCCGGGCAAAAAGCATAAATTACGCCTCGAATACACCCCGATCAAATACAACGCCCAGAAGTCTGTCGGCACCACCTTCGTCTTCAACGGCCAGCGCTACACCGTCGGTCTCCCGGTCACGTCGGACCTCTTG
>JANPCT010000608.1:0-2515 GCA_031431095.1 Acidobacteriota bacterium
CGGCGAGCGCACATACATCAGCCCGGGCGCGTCGACCTTCGGCGCCGGCCAGCGATCCTGCGCGGCGTGCAGCGCGACCGCGCCGGCCAGGCACGCGGCCGCGCCGAGCACGGCCGGCAGGCGGCCTGCCCTGCCTGCCCAGAGCGACGTCGAAGGGCGCCGCGTCGAAGGGGTCACTTGAAGTCTCTCCTCGAGAAGATCACCATCGCCCCGAAGAGGAGCGCGGCGACGTACAGCGCGGCGTAGCCGGCGGCCGACGCCAGGTAGGCGGAGCTGACCGGAATCCCGTGGACCACCGCGAGCTTGACGTCGAACTTCGCGAAGTCCGGCAGGACGTAGTAACACGCCTTCGCGACGGCGGCGGCCGCAGGTGAGTCGACGATCAGATCGAAGCGCTTGAGGTCCGCGCTGAACTGGCCGGCGATGTAGACGCCGATGGTGAAGACGGCGGAGAGCATCGGACTGGAATAGGTCGAGAAAAAGAGCGCCACCGCCGTGACCACGGCGAGGTTGCAGTAGATGAGCAGGAGGGCTTTGAGCAGCGCCGGATCCATCGCCGGCGCGTCCCACGACGCCTGGATGCCCGGCGGCACGTCGCGGGAGAGGAAATAGAGCACGGCGTAAATCGCGATCGTCATCACCGCCATGTTGGCCAGCAGCGTGAGCAGCAGGCCGGCGTACTTCCCGAGGATGAACTCGGCGCGGCGGACGGGCTTCGCGAAGAGCGGGTAGACGCTGCGCCGGTCGACCTCCTTCGAAACGAGGTTGATGCCCACGAAGACGGCGATGAAGAGCCCGAAGAGCGACGTTGCCGCCAGGCCGAGGTCCTTGATGATCTTCACGTCCTGCCCGGCGGTCAGCTGGCCGATGAGGATCGACGCGCCCACAAGCAGCACGCCGAAGAGCACCAGGTTGTAGAACACGCGGTCGCGCACCGACTCGCGGAACACGGCAACCGCAACCGCGCCGATCGCGCTCATCGGGCCGCCTCCGCGCGCGCGCCGTCGCCCATCGCGGCGACGCGACGGAGAAAAACGTCCTCGAGTGTTTCACGCAGCGGATTGACCGAAATGAGGACGGCGCCCGCGGCGGCCAGCTCACGCACCGTGTCGCCGGGGCGCCCGTCCGGCGGTAGATCGATGACATAGCGATCGCCCGCGATCGTCAGGACGCGGCGCGCGCGGACCCGTACCGCGTCGAGTGCCGCAGCCGGCACCCCCGACATCACCAGTTCCCATCCCTGGATGGCGAACTCCTGCAGGTCTGACAGGCGCCCGGCCGCCGCGAGGCGGCCCTTGGCCACGATCGCCACCTGGCTGCAGAGCGCTTCCGCGTCCGAGAGGATGTGCGAGCTGAAGAAGATCGTGCGCCCCTGATCGCGCAGCTCCAGGATGAGCGCCCGGACGTCCCGCCGCCCGATCGGGTCGAGCCCGGACATCGGCTCGTCGAGGAACAGTACCTCGGGGTCGTTGAGCAGCGCCTGCGCGAGGCCGACCCGCTGCAGCATCCCTTTCGAGAACTTGCGCAGCGCCAACCGCCGTTCGGCGCCGATGCCCAGGCGATCGAGCGTCGCCGGAATGCGTTCGCGCCGCGCCGCAGCCGACATGCCGAACAGTTGCCCGTAGTAATCGAGCAGTTCCTCGGCCGTCAGATGATCGTAGAAGTAGGGATTCTCCGGAAGGTAGCCGATCCGGCGGCGGACCGCGACGTCCCCCACCGGGCGGCCGAGAATTTCGGCCGTGCCGCTGGTCGGAAACACCAGCTGCATCAGCAGCTTCAACGTCGTGGTCTTGCCGGCGCCGTTGGGACCGAGGAAACCGAAGACATCCCCGACGGCGACGTCGATCGACAGCGCGTCCAGCGCGCGGTATGGCCTCGGGCGCCAGAAGCCGACATGGAAGTCCTTGGAAAGCTCGCGGGTTCGGATCGCCGGGGTCATCGCTTACGGCTCACGCTCGCGGCGCGGGCACACCCGGGTTCCTCGTGCGGCGAATCACGCGCGAGCCATGAGCCGTTTGGCGGAAGCCATGCGCCGCAAGCCATCAGCCTACTTGGCCTTCTTCAGCTCAAGCTCGATCGCCGCCTGGAAGTACTGCGGCGGCAGTCCGCCGCCGGTGATGCGTCTGCCGTTGATGAAGAACGTGGGTGTGGAGGTGACGCCGAGCGCGTTCCCTGCCGCCACGTCGGCCCTCACTTCTTCGATCGCTTTCGGCCGGCCGCCCGCGAAGTCGGCGATGCCACCAACGTCGGCCGCGGCGCGGCGTACGGTCGCGGGACTGAGCTCCTGTTGATGCAGGAACAACCAGTCCTCCAGCTTCTCGAACGTTCCTCTTGCGCGCGCCATGACGACGGCGGCGGCGGCGTCGCAGGAGGCGACGTGCATCTGCACCGTCAGCGTCGAGTTGCACTCGGAATTGAGCGGGTACTGCTTCAGCAGCAGCTTCACGTCGGACGGGCGTTGCGCGTACTTCTCGATGATCGGCTTCAGCGCGAAGTACTGCACCCGGCATTGCGG
>JANPCT010000609.1:0-4043 GCA_031431095.1 Acidobacteriota bacterium
GCCGATGTCGGGCGAGACGCGCGCGCGCCTCGCCGAGCTGCGCACGCGCCTGCTCGACCTTCACAAGGCGCTCCTCGACGATGCGAAAGTTGCCTATGAAATGGATCGCGGACGCATTCCGTCGACCGGCGCGTTGCTGCAACTCGTGATCGGCGACCCGTGGTTCGCCTGGCTGCAGCGTCTTTCCGGCCTGATCGTACGGATCGACGAAATGACCGCGCCGGAAACCAACGCCGCCGACGCGGATGCGAGGGCGCTGTTCGAACAGGTCGATCGTCTGCTCATTCCGTCCGAGACCGGGGCGGATTTCGCCCGCCGCTACTTCGAAGCGCTCCAGCGTCAGCCCGCCGTCGTCCTTGCGCACGGCAACGTCAAGCGACTGCTCAAGAAGCTCAGCTGACCCGGCCTCTGGCTGTGTCGGCTAGACCCGCCAGCCCTGCTGCTTGGCACGGCTGGTGCAAACCTGTGCGGCCGAGGAGCTGAACCATGCGCTGGAGCACTGGAGATCGCGGCAACGTCAACGACATGCGCGGCCGATCGGGTGGCGGCGGGGGCATGATCCCCCTCGGCATCGGCGGCGTGATTGTCGTCGGACTGCTCAGTCTGTTTACCGGTGTGGACTTTTTCTCCCTTCTTGGCGGCGGCTCCGGACCATCCAGTGGCACCGCCGTCGGCACGTCGGGGGCGTCCGGCCCTGTGAAAGCTTCGGCCAGCGAGGAGAAACTGGTCGACATGGTCGATGCCATCGCGCGCGACGTGCAGCAGACATGGAGTCAAACGCTCGGCGGCCGCTACCAGTCGACAAAAGTGACCCTGTTCCGCGATTCGATCCAGTCCGCATGCGGTTACGCCGGCGCGGTGAGCGGGCCGTTCTACTGTCCCAGCGATCGCAACGTCTACCTCGATCTCAGCTTCTTCGACGAGCTGACGCGCCGTTTCGGCGCCGGCGGTGACTTCGCGCAGGCCTACGTGCTCGCTCACGAGTTCGGCCATCACGTCCAGAACGTCCTCGGCACCGAGGCGCAGGTCCGGCAGCAGCAACGCGCCGATCCGCGCAGCGTGAATGCGCTGTCGGTTCGGCTGGAACTGCAGGCCGACTGCTACGCCGGCGTCTGGGGCCATAAGGCAGCGCAGCCGGGGCGCGCCGCGACGGGCGCAGTCGAACTCGATCCGGGGGACCTCGAAGAAGCGCTGCGGGCGGCATCGGCCATCGGCGACGACCGGCTGCAGAAGCTCGGCACAGGGCGCGTCATGCCCGAGAAGTTCACCCACGGGTCGTCCGAGCAGCGCGTCTCATGGTTCAAGCGCGGCTTCGACACCGGCGACCCGCGTCAGTGCGATACCTTCGGCAACAGCGGCACTCGCTAGACCGCGATCGACTTGCCGATTGGCCTGACCTCTCCGGTCATGGTCAATCGGCACTCGAACCGTCCGGTCGCAGTCCCCTCGCCCTCCCAATGTAAACTTCGGCAAGCCTATCGTCCGGGCAGCCGGGTGAAACGCAGATCCTGAAAGTCGTAGCTGAAATCGGTGTCCGGTGAGACGGCGCGCATTCGCACGGTGTCGATGGTGCCGTCGGGATTGAGTGCGAACGTGACGAACGCGTCGGCGCGCAGTTCACGATCCTTCCAGCGCGCGACAAACGTGTCGTGCTGCGCATGCACCAGCGTTCCTGACAACAGCGGCGTGCTGTCGAAGCGGATTGCGAGACCGGTCGCTTCGCCGGTGATCGTCATGTCGCCGTACCACGGGTCGCGGTACTTCCCCGCGTAGCTCGCGAGCGGAAGGGACGGTGTCGACTGGCCGGAGCCGGCGGCGAGGGGCGTCGCCGCAGCCGCTGTCGCGGCGCCGCGTTTCTCGATTGCCTGCCATGCCGCCACCCAGTCGGTGGATGGCGCGCCGAGATAGGCATCGAGGATGTGGCTCGCAATCGCCTCGAACGCCGCGGTGGACTCCTGGTTCGTCAGGATCGCGATGCCCAGACGCGCGTCCGGGATCATCGCGACTTTCGACACGTAGCCGGGCAGCCCGCCGGTGTGGGTGAGCAGCTTGCGGCCGCGGTAATCGCGCACGGCAAGGCCGAGCGCGTAGCCGTTGAAGTTCGGCCGCAGGTCACGCAGCTCCGGCGCGCCCTGGCCGATGGGAATCGGCGTCACCAGCGTACCGATCTGGCGCGCCGTCGCCGGCTTGATCAGCGCCGTGCCGTTCTCGAGTTGTCCGTCGGCGAGCTGCACGAGCAGCCATTTCGCCATGTCCTGGGCGTTCGAATTGATGCCGCCCGCGGGGTTGGTGTTGTCGCTGTCGAACGGGGCAATCGGCTGGACGCGTCCTTCGACGGGCGCGTGGGGGGTCGCGACGTTGCCTCCCTTGTTGGCATCTGAGTGACGCACGTTACTGGTCGTCATTCCCACCTTCGCGAGGATGCGCGTCTGCACGAAGTCTTCCCATGACTGGCCGCTCGCCGCTTCGATGACTTCGCCGGCGACCAGGTAGAGCACGTTGTCGTAGGCGTAAGCACTGCGGAAGCTGGTGGCGAGCGGAAGGTAGCGCAGGCGCCGCGCGATCTCGCGGCGGTTGTAGGTCGAGGCCGGCCACCAGAGCAGGTCGCCGGCGCCAAGCCCAAGCCCGCTGCGGTGGACCAGCAGATCGCGCACCGTCATCTCGCGCGTGACGTAGGGGTCCGACATCTGGAACCACGGCAGGTAGTCGATGACCGGCGAGTCCCAGCGCACCTTCCCTTCATCCACGAGAATGCCGAGCGCGGTGGCGGTGAAGACCTTCGTGTTCGAGGCAATGCCGAACATCGTTCTCGCGTCCACCGGGGCCACGTCGCCAAGCTTGCGCACGCCGTATCCGCGCGCGACCGCCACCTTGCCGTCCTTGACGATGGCGAGCGACAGCCCCGGCACCTGGAACGTTGTCATCGTTCGCTGCACGAAGGCGTCCACGTCCGCGACAGGTGACTGGCTGGCGGAAGTCAGCACCAACCACACAAGAGCTAACGCTAGTAATCGCTTCATGGCGCGACTATGGTAGCTGAACCGTGGCCCGCGAGTTGCAACAGGCGACAGTCGTGTTCAAGCGCCATCTCAAGCTCGTCCGATGGTTCATCGGCACCAGCGGCGGGATCCTGATTGGACTGTGGATCGCCATTGGGGCGCTGTCCCGCGCGCCCCTGCTTCGCGAGAAACTGGTCGAGACCCTGAGTGAGCAGCTCGACGCCGACGTCGAGCTGGCGAGATTCGACGTCAAGACGTTCCCGCTGCTGCGCATCCACGGTGACAACCTCAAGCTTCGATTGAAGGGGCAGAAGCAGCCCGCGCCGTTCATCGAGGTGCGGCACTTCGAAGTGACGGGCGGCATCTTCGGCCTGTTCAAGAAGCAGCGGCGGTTCACGTCGGTGCAACTCGATGGCCTGCGCATCACCATTCCGCCGCGCACGCCCAACGACAAGGAGGCCGGCGAGAAGGCTGCCGCGACTGTGGACGAAGGCCCGGTGCTGATCGATCGCATCGTCGCCAACGATGCGGAACTGATCATCGTCCCGAAGAACCCGTTGAAGCACGCGAAGACGTTCGCCATTCACAGCCTGGTGCTGGAGACCGTCGGCTTCAACCGCGCGATGCCTTTTGTCGCCACGCTGACGAACCCGCTGCCGAACGGGGAGATTGCCACCACCGGCAGCTTCGGCCCGTGGGCCAAGCGGGACCCCGGGCTCACCCCGCTATCCGGCAAGTACACGTTCGATCGCGCCGACCTGAATACCATCAAAGGCATTGCCGGGATCGTCACCTCGGACGGCGAGTTCTCCGGGCACCTCGAGGAGATCGACGTGCGGGGCAAGACCTCGACCCCCGACTTCAGCATCGACGTCGGCGGCACGCCGATGCCCCTCGAGACGACGTTCCATGCGGTGGTGGACGGCACCAACGGGAACACCTACTTGAAGCAGGTCGACGGCAAGTTGGGAGAAACCGCGCTGAGCGCCTCCGGCGCCATCGAAACGCAAGAGGGCGTGAAGGGGCGAACCGTTAAACTGGATG
>JANPCT010000610.1:0-8475 GCA_031431095.1 Acidobacteriota bacterium
GCGCGGGCGCGCGCCCGCGCCGCCGCCCCAGCGCGAGCCCGAGCGCCAGGGCGGTGACGAGGCCGAGCATGCCGGATCGCGACAGCGACGCGGCGAGCGCCACGAGCATAAGGCAGATCGCTGCGCTCAGCCAGATCGATCGCGCATCGAGCAGCTGCATCACCCGGTGCCGCCATATCGGGGGCGCGCCGTCGCGGGCGCTGTGTGCCGAGGCGTGCGCCAGCAGGTAGCCGATCGAGACCGGCACCGCCAGCACGACCCACGTGGCAAAATGATTCCGGTTGAGGAACGGTCCGAACGGCATCGGTCCTTCGCCGGGGTCCCATCGCCAGTAGATCAACCCGTGCGCCGTTGCGTCCTGCGCCAGGCTCACGGCCGACAGGGCGAGCCCCACCGACGCGATGGCGCGGGCGACCAGCCTGACCCCACCCACAGCGAACACCTGACGGCTCATCACGAACACCACGAGGATGGCGCCGCCAGTCGCGAGCGCCCGCAGCGTGCCCTTGACGTCGACAGTCAGGGGCAGCGCGCCGTGCACCTCGAGCAGGCTCACGCTCTGCCAGATCCCCCGCGCCGCGGGAGACAGTCGATCGACCAGGAACGCCGGCAGCGGCACGAGCTGCAGCGCCATCGCCGCCGCGATGACGGCGAGGCAGGCATGAAGGCGAGGTGAGGGGCTGGGCCCCTGCCAGGGTGGCTGGCTGGCGACGAGGGCGAGGAACACCGCCGCCGGGATGGCGAGCGGCAGCAGGTACGTGCCCGCGAACATGAACGTCGTGCACGCCAGCAGGACGATCAGGCCGCGCGCGCCGGGCGGGGCGGACGGACCGCTACGCCGCGCCCTGACCGTAGTAGCTCTTGTACTGGTAACCGTAGTACCGGGAGTAGTAGTACTTGTTGCGGTTGAAGTCAACGCGGTTCAGGACTACCGTGACGCTGCGCGGGTGGCCCGACTGGAGCGTTTCGAGCGCGCGCTCCGCGTGCGCCCGGCGGGTCATCTCAGAGCCGATCACGAAGACCACGCCGGAGACGCGCTGCGCGAGAATCACCGCATCGGTGACCGCCAGCACAGGCGGCGTATCGATGATCACCCAGTCGAATGGACCGGTCGCGAGATTCGCGAGCAGGTTGTTCATCCGCTCGGACGACAGCAGCTCGGACGGGTTGGGCGGCGTGCGGCCCGCCGTGATCGCGACGAGGTTCGGCTCGCTGGTGCGCTGCACGGCGTCGCGGACGCGCGCCTGTCCGACCAGCAGATGCGATAAGCCGGTGCCGTTCTGCAGGCCCATGGTCTTGTGCAGGCCAGGACGGCGCATGTCGGCGTCGATCAGGAGCACGCGCGAGCCGCCGAGCGCGAGCGCCATCGCGAGGTTGCACGCGGTCGTCGTTTTCCCCTCGAGAGGCTGACTGCTGGTCACCGCGATGATGCGGGTGGATTGCGATCCGGTCGTGAACACCAGCGACGTGCGCAGCGATCGGAATGCCTCGCCGAAGTCGTGGGGCACGGGCTCGGTCAGGACCGGCACACGGTCACCGCGGACGGCGGGGACGAGGCCGAGCAGGGGCAGCTTCAGGCGCCGCGTGATGTCTTCGGGCGTCTTTACCGTGTCGTCGAGATACTCGATGCCGAAGGCCAGGCCGAGCGCGATCGTGACACCGGCGAGAATCGCCGTAATCCAGTCCTTGCGCGGATTCGGAAGAATCGGCGCCCCGGGAACCTCGGCTTTGTCGAGCACCTGCACGTTGTTGGCGCGGCTGTTGGCGACGACCGCCAGCTCCTTCTGCTGCTGCAGCAGCGTCTGGTACACGGTCCGCTCGCTGTCGGCTTTGCGCTTCAGGATGCTGTAGTTGCCGCCCTTCTTGTCCAGATCGTTGACCCGCGCCTGCTGCTCGGCGAGCTGCTGCGAGAAACTGCGCTCCTGGGTGACCAGCGCGCCGTACTCGTTGCGGATGTTCTCGAGGACCTTGGTGCGCTCCGCGATCAGGCGCCGCCGGGCGTTGTCCACTTCGGCGTTGATGGCGACCATCTTCTGGTGCCCGGGGAGATACCGCATCGACAGGCTCTGCTGCTGTGAGGCGAGGAGCGCCAGGCCGTTCTTCGCTTCCACCACTCCCGCGTTGCTGCCGATGATCGGAAAGTTGTCGATGGCGTCGTCGTTCGGGTTCGCGCCTTTGAGCTGTTCGTAGATCGCCTGCTTCGTCAGGCGCTGGTTGCGCGCGGTCGTGACGGTGTCGTTCAACTGGTTCAACCGGTTGCCGATGAGATTCTGCTTTTCGTCGAGCGAGCCGGCGTCGTTCTGCTGACGATACTGCGCCAGCGCCGTCTCGCTCTCGAACAGCTGCTGCTCGTATCGCTTCAGCTCTTCGCCGAGCCAGAGCAGCGTCTTGTCGGTGTTCGCCAGCCGCATGTCGATGTTCTGCTGCGTGTATTCCTCGGCCACCATATTGGCGGCGAGAGCAGCGAACTGGGGGTTGCTGTGCTTGTAATGAATCCTGACCAGCCGCGTCGCGGCTTCAGGCACGACATCGAGGCCCGCGAGGAAGGTGCTGATCAACCGCGCCTCCTGCACCGATTCGTCCGGCGCGGGTGCGGCGACGACCGGAACGGGCGTCGAGATCAGCCCGCGCGCCCACGCGCTGGCCGAGGCGCGCGCCTGACGCGCGAGCAACAGCGGATCCCGCGGCGGCGGCGCGGTGCCGTTGAAGAGCGGGTTCGCCTGGAGGTTCAGCTTCCGGACGACGCGGCGGCCGAGGCCGCGGCTGCGGATGATCTCGTACTGCGTCTTGTAGTACGGCTCGCTCTCCTGCCAGAAATCGTTGGCGTTCAGCGAGCCCACCTGCACGGTGCGCTCGTCCTGAATCTGCACGCGGGAGAACGCCTGGTAGATCGGGACCGTCGAGTAGGTCTGCACCATCATCGTCGTGACGACGAGAATGAAGGCGACAGCGGCGAGACGCCGGTGCTTGAAGACCGCGTTCAGCCGATCGAGGACGTGCATCGGCTGCGGCGTGGACGCCGGCAGCTGCAAGGTCGCCGGGGCGGCCATGTCGCCCGCTACCTGCACACGAACCTCTTGCGTGTCGAACATGCGCTGCTACCCGCCCGAAACAGGAAGTTGAACCGGCGCGATTGCGGTGATGCCCTGGCTGGCCGCCGCGCTCGCGATCGCCGACGCCGCGTTGCCAAAGAAGCCGGAGAACCACGGCACTTTCGTGCCAAGGCGCACGAAGGTCGCGACAGTCTCGCCCGGCGCGATGACGAAGGCGTGCCCGACGGCCACGACCTTGCCGTTATCGCCCACGAGCTCGACGACGTAGGTGCCGCCTTCGATCTTGGAGAACGCGAACCGCCCCACGGCGTTCGCGACGGCGGTGGCTTCGACCCGGCCCGATACGAGGTTTCTGAGATGGACCTGCGCCCCCGGGATGGGTGAGTTGTCGAATCTCCACGCGGCTCCCAGAACGGATGTCTGGCCGTTCGATGCCGGGGTCGCCCCGACGCGCGCGGGGGCGCTGCCCGGCGGAAGACCGGTGGCCGAGTCCGGCGCGGCGAGTCCGATGGCCAGGACGAAAATCGACATCACGGCCCACCGGGCCGTCGACGGAGTCGAGGCTGCAAATTTCACGTGTACGACCTTATCGGCGCCTGCACGCTCAAACCGCAGGCGCATCCTGGTTTTTGGGCAGAAGGGTCTGAGACGCCTCATCCATGAAGCGTACCAGCGTCTCCCCGTGGCATTCGCCCGAAAGTACGATTATCGTGCGTCAGGATGTTCAGGAACTGCGCATCCGCTGACGATTCTGTCGGTCGCCCGCCAATTCTGCCAACTCCATATCGAGCAGTCCTTTACTGCGCCACGAGGCAGTTCTGCTACCCTACGGTCCACTGACCGACATGAGCGAAGGCTGGCAAGGCTGGGACGAGTACGCCCCGTTTTACGACTGGGAGAACGCCCGAACGGTGGCGCGCCGCGACGTGGCGTTCTGGCGCGGGCTGGCCGGCCGCCAATCCGGCAGCGTGCTCGAACTGGGATGCGGCACGGGACGATTGTCGCTTCCGTTGTTGAAATCGGGCGCCCGTCTCGTCGGGGTCGATCGCTCCGAGCCGATGCTTCAGCGCCTGCACGCCAAGGCGCGCCGCGCCGGTGTCAGCGACGGGGTGCGATTGGTCCGCGGCGACATCCGCCGACTGCCGTTTCGCACGCGCCCCGGTTTCGGTCTGGTCATGGCTCCCTATGGCATGCTGCAGTCTGTGACGTCCGAGCGCGACCTCGCCTCGACGCTGGGCAGCGTCGCGCGAGTGCTCAGACGCGACGGCGTGTTCGGCATCGATCTCGTTCCCGACCTGCCGCGCTGGTCGGAGTACCAGCGGCGGGTCACGCTCTCCGGATCGCAGAATGCGCGCACCCACCTGACGCTCAGGGAAACGGTCCGCCAGGATCGCCGCCGCCGGTTGACGATGTTCGACCAGGAATACACGGAACGGCGCGGCCGGGAGAAACGCGTCCATCGTTTCGCGCTGACCTTCCGGACGCTGTCGGTGCCGCAGATGCGCCGGCGGCTGGAGAAGGCCGGGTTCCGGATCGACGCCGTGCTGGGCGACTATCGCGGCGGGCCCTGGCACCCTGACGCTGACGTCTGGATCCTCCTGGCGAGCCGCGCCTGACACAGGTTCGTGGCGCCCCGTCTCGCAGCTTGGCCCGGCCTCCGGCGGCATGCTAACATCCTGAGGTTTTCCACCGGTCTTTCCTGGAGTCTCCCCATGTCCGGCCACTCTAAATGGCACACCATCAAGCACAAGAAGGGCGCCGCCGACGCCAAGCGGGGCAAGGTCTTCACCCGCATCATCAAGGAACTGTCGGTCACGGCGCGCAACGGCGGCGGCGACCCCGACAGTAATCCGCGCCTGCGTACGATCATTGCGGACGCCAAGTCCGTCAACATGCCGGCCGATAACATCAAGCGCGCGATCCAGCGCGGCACCGGCGAGCTGCCGGGGGTGAACTACGACGAGATCACCTACGAAGCGTACGGTCCCGGCGGCGTGGCGATCATGATCGAAGTGCTGACCGACAACAAGAATCGAACCGTCGGTGAAGTCCGCCACACTCTTGGAAAGCACGGCGGCAACCTTGGGGAAGCCAACAGCGTCGCCTGGATGTTCGAGAAGAAGGGCTACATCGTCGTCGACAAGTCGGGTGCTGACGAAGAGAAGCTGCTGGCCGCCGCGATCGACGCGGGCGCCGACGACATGGCGGACGATGGCGAGCACTGGGAAATCGTTTCGGCTCCCGAGATGTACCAGCCCGTGCTCGACGCCGTGAAGGGCCTGGGCATCGAACCCGCCGCCGCGGAGATGGCGCTGCTGCCCCAGAACTACATCAAGCTCGAGGGCAAGGCTGCGCAGCAGATGCTCAAGCTGATGGAGATTCTCGAGGAGCACGAAGACACCAAGAAGGTCTGGACGAACGCCGACATCGAAGAGAAGGAGATCGAGGCGTCGTTGGCGTGAAGATATTCGGGATCGATCCCGGCTCAGAGCGGACCGGGTACGGCTGCGTCGAGAGCGACGGGCGCCGCCACCGGCTCATCGTGTGCGGGGCGATCTCCGCGCCCCCACACTCCACCTTTCCCGAACGCCTGGCCAATATCCACGCGGCGCTCGCGGCTCTCCTTGCCGAGCATCGCCCGGATTGCGTGGCCATAGAGAACGTGTTTCACGCGAAGAACGTGCGCAGCGCGCTCAAGCTCGGGCACGCACGAGGCGTCGCGCTGCTGGCGGCGTCGCAGGCGGGCCTGCCCGTCATCGAATACGCACCCGCCGAAATCAAGCGCGCGGTGGTGGGTTTCGGACGGGCCGAGAAGCACCAGGTCGGCACGATGATCAAGCTGCTGCTCGCGCTCGACGCGGTGCCGTCGCCGCACGATGCGGCTGACGCCCTGGCGGTGGCAATCTGTCACGTCAACAACTCGCATGGAGCCATCGCGCGCGCCATCGGCCTCGTCTCTGCGCCGCCGGGCGTTCGTCGCGCAGCGCACGCGCGCCGCGCCGGCGCCGTGGCCGGCGTTCCCGCGCCCCCCGGCCGCCGTTCGATCACCAGCTGGCGCGACTACCGCCCGTGATTGCCCGCCTGAAAGGGACGCTCGCCGAGAAGGCCCCCAACCGCCTTACGGTGGATGTCGGCGGCGTCGGCTACGACGTCGTCGTTCCGCTGTCCACATTCTACGTGATCGGCGACCCCGGCGCGGTCGTCTCCTTGAGAATCCACACGCACGTGCGCGAGGACGTGATCGCCCTTTATGGATTCGCCTCGGCTCTCGAACAGGATCTGTTCGAACGATTGATCTCGATCAGCGGGATCGGTCCGAAACTGGCGCTCGCCGTGCTGTCGGGGATCGATCCGGGCGATCTCGTCCGCGCGATTCGCACGCAGGACGTGGCGCGGCTGACGCGCATTCCTGGCGTCGGCAAGAAAACCGCGGAGCGCATCGGCCTCGAACTCAAGGATCGGCTGCCGCTGGCGACGTCGGTGGCGGGTCAGACCGACGTAGCCGCTGCCGGAGACGAGCTCCGCCACGACCTGCTGTCGGCGCTCACGAATCTCGGCTACAAGGGGCCGGTCGCGGAGAAGGCGGTCGACGCCGCGCTCAGGAAAACGCCGGAGGCGTCGTTCGAAGACGTGTTGCGCGATATCCTGCGAGGGATGACGCGCGCATGACACACGAGAGTCTCCATGTCTGACGACCGCCTCGTCAACGCGGCGCCGCTCGACGACGACTTTCAGTACGAAGCGGGCCTGCGGCCGCGCTCGCTGGACGAGTACATCGGGCAGGACCGCGTCCGGGAGCAGCTGCAAGTGTCGATTGCGGCGGCAAAGCACCGCGGCGAGGCACTCGACCACGTCCTGCTCTACGGTCCGCCCGGCTTGGGCAAGACGACGTTGGCGGCGGTGATCGCGAACGAGCTCGGCGTGCCCATGCGGCCGACCGCCGGACCGGTGATCGAGAAGCCGGGCGATCTGGCCGCGATGCTCTCGAACCTGCAGGCGCGCGAAGTCCTGTTCATCGACGAAATCCATCGCATGAGCCCGGCCATCGAGGAGATCCTCTATCCCGCGATGGAAGACTACGAGCTCGACATCATCATCGGCCAGGGGCCGAGCGCCCGCTCCGTCAAGGTTCCGGTGCATCGCTTCACGCTGGTTGGCGCGACGACGCGCACGGGCCTGCTGACCTCACCGTTGCGCGCGCGGTTCGGCATCGTCCATCGGCTCGACTTCTACAACGATGCCGACATCCTCGAGATCGTCGTGCGATCGGCACGCATCCTCGACGTGCCGATTGATCCGGAGGCGGCCAAGGAGATCGCGCGCCGCTCGCGCGGCACGCCGCGGGTGGCGAACCGCTTGCTGCGCCGGGTCCGCGATTATGCGCAGGTGCGCGCCGACGGCACGATCACCCCGGAGGTCGCAGCCAAGGCGTTGACCATGCTCGAAGTCGACGAGCAGGGCTTCGACGAGGTCGATCGCCGCCTGTTGCGCACCATCATCGAGAAGTTCGGCGGCGGCCCGGTGGGAGTGGGGAGCCTTGCGGCCGCGCTGAGCGAAGAGCGCGACGCCCTGGAGGACATTCACGAGCCGTTCCTGATCCAGGCCGGCTTTCTCGACCGAACGTCACGCGGCCGGGTCGCGACGGCCAAGGCCTATCAATATTTCGGGCTGCCCGTCGTCGACCGTGACACGCGGCTCTGGTGAATCCCGGAATCCTGCGCGGTGCAACTGGAGTCAACACGATTGGTCACAATTGAACCGCCGCACGCCGCCGGCCCACTCGCTCTCCTCAGCTGAGTAGTTTGTAATGTCCGAG
This sequence comes from Acidobacteriota bacterium, assembly GCA_031431095.1. Classification (GTDB taxonomy): domain Bacteria; phylum Acidobacteriota; class Vicinamibacteria; order Vicinamibacterales; family 2-12-FULL-66-21; genus JAICSD01. Next base: position 7,870 of record JANPCT010000610.1, read on the forward strand.
CCCCGTCAACACTTGCGGCGCGTCAAGATAGCCGGCCTCTCCACTTATGTGCCCCCCAAGGTGCTCACCAACGCCGACCTCGAGAAGCTGGTGAATACCACCGACGAGTGGATCCTCAAGCGGACGGGGATCCGCGAACGTCACATCGCGGACCCCGGGGTGGGGACGTCCGACCTCGCGAAGGAAGCCGCGGAAGGCGCCCTGATCGAGGCCGGCATCACCGCCGATCAGCTTGGCTTCATCGTTGTCGGCACGACGACGCCGGACACCATTTTTCCCAGCACGGCGTGCCTGCTGCAGGCGAAGATCGGCGCCACCAACGCGTGGGGGTTCGATCTTGGCGCCGCGTGCTCCGGCTTCACCTATTCGTTGACGACGGCGATGCAGATGGTTTCCACCGGCGCAACGGATTACGCGCTGGCAGTCGGAGCCGATGTGATGTCGAGCATCATCGACTACACCGACCGGACCACCTGCGTCCTCTTCGGCGATGGCGCCGGCGCGATCGTGCTGGCGCCGGCGGAGGAAGGCGAGCCGCACATCATCGACTTCGCCCACAGCATCGATGGCAGCGGCGGCCCCGCCCTGTGCATGCCGGCGGGCGGC
>JANPCT010000611.1:0-2240 GCA_031431095.1 Acidobacteriota bacterium
CGGTAGACGCGCGACAGCCGCAACGTGGTGTCGAGCCGCTCGTTGACGACCGACATGTCCTTGGCCAGCCGGCCTGAGCAGACCCGCACGAAAGCGACGCGATCGCGATGCCGCGGGTTCATGTTCGCCTGCATCTTGAAGACGAAGCCGGAGAACTCGGGATCGGTCGGGTGGATCATGCCGATATCGCTTGGGCGCGCGGCGGGGCTCGGCGCGAGCGTCAGCAGCGCGCGCAGGAACGGATCGACACCGAAGTCGTTCAGCGCGCTTCCGAAAAACACCGGCGTCTGCCGTCCACCGCGATATGCGTCGGCATCGAAGCGCGTACCGGCGCCGGAGATCATTTCGACGGCGTCGATCAGCTGCCGCTGCCGCGTCGCGCCCACGAGGGCCTCGAGCGCGGCGTGGCGCGGGTCGTCGACGGCGACCGGCTCGGTGCGCTGTCCGCGGGCGCCGCGCTCGTAGAGCAGGACCGCGTTCGTCTCCAGGTCGTACACGCCGGCGAAGTCGATGCCGTCGCCGAGCGGCCAGTTCATCGGCGCGGCGGCGATGCCCAGCACCCGTTCGATCTGATCGAGCAGCTCGAAGGGATCGAGGCCGGGCTGATCCAGCTTGTTGATGAAGGTCAGCACCGGGAGGCCGCGAGCGCGGCACACCTCGAACAGCTTCCGGGTCTGCGGTTCGATGCCCTTCGCGGCGTCGAGCACCATGACGACACTGTCGACCGCCAGCAGCGTGCGGTAAGTGTCTTCACTGAAATCCTGATGCCCAGGGGTATCGAGCAGGGTGACGTGGTGTCCGTCGAGCTCGAACTCCAGTGCTGCCGCGCTGATCGAGATGCCGCGCTGCTGTTCCATCTCCATGAAGTCCGAGACAGCATGACGCTGCGTCTTGCGTCCACGGACCGCGCCGGCCAGCTCGATTGCGCCGGCATAGAGCAGCAGCTTCTCCGTCAAGGTCGTCTTGCCGGCGTCGGGATGCGAGATGATGGCGAACGTTCGTCGGCGGGCAATTTCGCGGGCCCGGGCGTCGACTTCGTTCACGACGTCGAGGCCCGGTGCGGCCGGCGTCGCGGGAGTGGTCATGGCTAAGTGTACAGTTCCACCGCTCCGAAGTCAGCCGCGGTAGAATCAGGCGCCATGACCATTCGCGCGCGCGCGCTCCTTGCGGGCTTTGCCGCCCTCGGCCTCGCCGCGTCCGCCGCTGCGACGTGGGTTCACTACCAGTTGCTCGCGAACCCGGATTACTCGTCGTTCTGCGACATCAGCACGACGGTCAGTTGCAAGCAGGCCTACCTGAGCCGCTATGGCTCCGTTGCCGGCGTGCCGGTCGCCGTCGGCGGCGTCATCTTCTTCACGTTGATCCTGCTGCTCGTCTGGGCAGGACGCGGCGGCCGCCCGGCCGCTGACAGCGCGCCTGCGTACATCTTCGTTGCGTCCACCGTAGGTCTTGGCGTCGTGTTGTATCTCGCCTATGCGTCGTTCTTCGTGCTGAAGGAGGTCTGTCCCCTCTGCGTCACGACGTATGCGGCCGTGATTGGTTTGTTCGTCGTCTCCAGCGGCGCCAACTCTCTGCGAATCGCGCGCCTGCCGAGCCGGGCCGCGCGCGACGCGCGGGTGCTGATCGGCCGTCCGGCCGCCCTGGTGATCGCGTTGCTGTTTCTCGGCGGTACGGCCTCGGCCGTGATGTTCTTTCCGCAGCCGCAGCAAGCCGGCGCCGCTGCGCCGGTCGCGCCAGTCCTGAGCCAGGACCAGCGATCGGAGTTCGAACGCTGGTGGAACGTGCAGGAGAAGGTGGACGTGCCCTACGCGCGTGATGGCGCGAAGGTGCTGGTGGTCAAGTTCAACGACTACCAGTGCCCTCCCTGCCGCCAGACGTATCTCGCATTCGAGTCCGTCCTGGCACACTACCGCACATCCGATGTGAAGTACGTGATGAAGCACTTTCCGCTCGACCCCGCGTGCAACGCCGCGGTGTCGAGCCTGGTGCATCCCGCGGCGTGCGATGCGGCTGCGGCCGCGATCATGGCGGGGCCGAAAGGCACCGCAGACGCGCTGACGGCGTGGTTCTTCGCACATCAGGAGGAGCTGAGTCCCGCGACGGTCCGAACAGCGGCAAAGAGTGTGGCCGGCATCACCGATTTCGACGCCAGGCGCGCTGCCGCGCTGAAGGAAGTAGCCGCGATGGCCGCCGAGGGCGCGAAGTTCGGCGTTCGCAAGACGCCGACGTTCTTCGTCAAC
>JANPCT010000612.1:0-10353 GCA_031431095.1 Acidobacteriota bacterium
CAGAGGCTGGCTCAAGTGGAGCCTGGCGATCGTGGTGGTTTCGTTTGTTCTGTTGTACATCCCCAGCTTCATGAATGACGGCGCCACTGGCGCCGCCGGGAATGCGGTGGTCGCGGACGTCGAGGGACACGAGATCACGGCGACACAGTTCCGCCGCGTCTATCAGCAGCAGATGCAGGCCTACCGCCAGTCGTACGGCGCCAACGTCGACGACAAGCTGCTCAAGCAGCTCGGCATCGACCAGCGCATCGTCCAGCAGATGATCCAGGAGGAGGCGTCGCTGGCCGAAGCCAGGCGGCTCGGCGTCAAGGCGAGCGACGCCGAGGTTCGCGAGCGCATTCTGGCGCTGCCCGCCTTCCAGGAGAACGGGCAGTTCATCGGTGACCAACGGTACCGGCAGCTTCTCCGCATGCAGTCGCCGCCGATGCGGCCTGACGAGTTCGAGGACCAGATCCGGCGCAGCATCGTCGCCGAGAAGCTCCAGGCGGCGCTGACCGGGTGGATGACGGTTGCCGACGCCGACGTCGTCAACGAGTTCAAGAAGCGCAACGAGCGCGTCAAGGTGCAGGTCGTCAATTTTCCGGCCGACAAATTTCGCGAGGGAGCGGTGGCCTCGGACACGGACGTCGCCAGGCACTTCGACGATCACAAGGAGTCGTACCGGATCGGCGAGAAGCGGAAGGTCCGCTACCTCACGATCGACCAGGAAGCCCTGCGCCAGCGCGCGACCGTCACCGGCCAGCAGATCGAGCGCGCCTACAACGACAACATCCAGCAGTACTCCCAGCCCGAGCAGGTGCGCGCCAGCCACATCCTCCTCAAGACCGAGGGCAAGGACGATGCGGCTGTGAAGAAGAAGGCCGAGGATCTGCTCGCGCAGATCAAGAAGGGCGCGGATTTCGCAGAGCTCGCGAAGAAGAATTCGCAGGACGAAGTCAGTGCCGCCAAGGGAGGGGATCTCGACTTCTTCAACAAGGGACAGATGGTCGCCGAGTTCGACAAGGTCGCATTCAGCCTGCCGCCCGGGCAGCTGTCGGATCTCGTCAAATCCTCGTTCGGCTATCACATCATCAAGGTGACGGACAAAAAGGCGGCTGCGACCAAGACGCTCGACGAAGTGCGTCCGCAGATCGAGGATCAGCTCAAGTACGAACAGGCGCAGGCCGCCGCGCAGAAGCTCGCCGACCAGGTGGCGGCGGAACTGAAGAAGCCGTCGGATTTCGCGACCGTCGCGCGCGCGCGCAGCCTGCAGAGCGGCGAGTCCGGGTTGTTCCAGCAGGACGAGCCGATTGCCGGGATCGGGATGGCGCCGGCCATCGGGCAGCAGGCCTTCCAGATGAAGGAAGGGGAGGTCAGCGAGCCGCTGCGTACGCCGCAGGGCTTCGCTTTCATCACCGTCACGGGCAAGCAGGATCCCTACCTGCCGAAGCTTGACGAGGTCAAGGCCAAGGTGCGCGACGACGTCCTGAAACAGAAGGCGATCGAAGCGGCCCGCCAGAAGGCGGCCACGCTGAACGGGGCGATGAAGTCCGGCGACTTCGAGAAGGCGGCGAAAGCCGCGGGGCTCGAGGTCAAGACGACCGAGCTCATCACCCGCGGCGCGCCGATGGGTGAGGCCGGCGTCAGCCCTGCGCTCGAAGCGGCTGCGTTCTCCCTGCCGTCAGGTGGCGTCAGTGATCCCGTCGTCACCGACACGGGTGCCGCGATCCTGAAGGTGATCGAGCGCAAGGATGTCAGCGCCGACGAGCTCGCCAAGCAGAAGGACACGTTGCGGACCGAGATCCTGAACGAGCGCAAGAACAAGTTCTTTGCCGCCTACATGGCCAAGGCGCGGCAGCGGATGAAGATCAACATCAACCGCGAGACCATCGCGCAGATCACCGCCTAGCAGTCGCCGCGGTGCTGCCGGACGGGGCGTCCCGCGTCCCGCGGCGACGCCGCTGCGCCCACCTCTCCGATCCGCCCTGCCACGCGTCCAACGGTGCATAATGCGCCGTTGGCAATCATCGACGACCTGTCACCCGTCGAACAGCGTGTTGTCATCCGGCGCGTGACGCGGCGGCTCGTCGCCTTCGCGTTCATCTGCTACGTCGTCGCCTACATCGATCGCGTCAACATCGGCTTTGCCGCGTCGGCCCTGCAGCGCGATCTGCACCTGGGAGACACGGCCTACGGGATTGGCGCCGGACTCTTCTTTCTCGGCTACTGCCTCTTCGAAATCCCCAGCAACCTGATCCTGGAGCGGGTCGGCGCCCGGCTCTGGATCGCGCGCATCATGATCGTCTGGGGCTTCGTGTCGATGTTGATGATGTTCATCAGCAGCCACGCGGGGTTCTACGCGGCGCGGGTCCTCCTCGGCGTCGCGGAGGCCGGGTTCTTCCCGGGCATCGTGCTGTTTCTGACGTATTGGATTCCCGCGTCCGAACGCGCCAGGACGGGCGCGCTGTTCATGATGGCGGCGCCCGTCGCGATCATCGTGGGTGCGCCGATCTCGGAGCTGCTCCTCTCCCTGGACGGCCGCGGCGGTCTGGCGGGATGGCAATGGTTGTTCGTCGGCGAGGGATTTCCCGCCGTGGTCCTCGGCTTCCTCGCCCTCCGCGTGCTGACGGACCGCCCCGAGGAGGCGCAGTGGCTGCCCGCGCGCGAGCGTGAGTGGCTGTCGCGGACGATGGCGGCGGAACGCGCCGGACGGGCCTCGCAGGGTCACGCCTCGGTGCTGGGCGGCATGCGATCGCCACGCGTGTGGCTGCTGTGCGCGGTGTACTTTCTCAACACCGTCGTGACCTACGGCATCTTTCTGTGGCTGCCGAAAATTCTGCGCGATCTGTCGGGAAGCGGCGGCTGGCGGCTCAGCGTGATGACCGCGATCCCCTTCGTGGCGGCGCTGGCCGGCATGGTGGTGATCGGCCGGCATTCCGATCGTACCGGCGAGCGGAAGCGGCACGTCGCCGCGTGCGCCCTGACCGCCGCGTCCGGTCTGATCCTGGCGGCATGCTTCACGAACAACCTGCCGCTGCTGATTGTGAGTTTCACGCTCTCGCAAGTCGGACAACGCTCGGTGATGAGCGTGTTCTGGTCGATCCCGCCGATGCTGCTCGGCGGCACCGCCGCGGCAGCGGGCATCGCCTTGATCAACGCCGTCGGCAATCTTGGCGGCTTCGTCGGCCCGTCCGTCATGGGCGGATTGCGGGAAGTGACCGGCGGCTACGGCGGCGGCCTGATGGTGCTGTCGGGCGCGCTGGTGATCGAGGCGTTCCTGGTGCTCAGCCTGCGGCTAGAGACTGCACCTGTTGCCAGATAGCCGCGTCCGCCGGGACACCGTCGGAGAGGTTCCGTCGCCGCGCCTCGAGCGTCCGTTCGCCGGGATAGCGGATTGCGCCTGCGCCCGCGTGCAGGTGCGCGATCACCCGGTCCGCCAGCGCCTCGCGATCGCCGCGCGGATCGATGACGATGAAGATCTGCGACAGTCGAGTCTCCAGCTCAGGCTCCAGGGCAATTTCGTGGGTGGCAAGCCCGCCTGAGACGAGCGCCGCGACGAGGTCGAGCACGATCGCGAGTCCCGACCCTTTCCAGAATCCGGCGGGAAGCAAGCGGCCGGACGCCGCGATGGCCGCCGGGTCGGTGCTGAGCGCGCCCGCTTCGTCGTAGCCGCCGGCGACCGGCAGCTCCTCGCCACGGGCCGCGTAGGCGGCGAGTCCGCCTACCGAGAACTGCGACATCGCCATGTCGAGCACCACATGACCGGCGCGGCGCGGCACGGCGAGGACCAGCGGATTGTTGCCGACGCGGGGATCGGTCGCGCCCCACGGCGGCAGGTTCGCCAGTGTGTTGGTCCAGCAGATGCCGATGACGCCGGCGTCGGCCGCCTGCCAGCCATAGCTGCCGCCGCGCATCCAGTGATTGGTGTTCGCCAGCGCGACGCAGCCGATGCCGTGTTCGCGCCCGAGGACAATCGCGCGCGCCATCGCGTCCTGCGCGTTGAGATTTCCCGGTCCGGACTGGCCGTCCCATCGCTCCAGCGCGCCCGCCCGCGCGACGCACGCGAGCCGCGCCCGCACGTCCACGACGCCAACCCCGATCATCCGCATGAAGCGGGGAAAGCGGTTCAAGCCGTGCGAGGCCACGCCGTCGCGGGACGCCTCCGCAAACAGTCGCGCGCACCGCCCCGCATCGCCGCTCGCCATGCCGGTCCTGCGCAACGCCTCTGCCAGGACGCGGTGCATCTCGTCGAACGGGATGCGCAGCATGGTTGTCATCGGGGAGACATCGTAAACTACCCCAGCCCATGTTGCATATCGATCGCCGCCGCGTGCCGAAGGATCTCCTTCCCGGAATCGGGCGCCTGTTCGCGTTGTCGGGACACAAGATCCTCGCGATCGAAGACTCATGGCAGCCCGCCGCTGGCGCGCCCGTGTTCACGGTGCAGGGGAAATACCAGGCGAAGGGCTGGACCGAATGGACGCAGGGTTTCCAGTTCGGCTCGGCGCTGCTGCACTTCGATGCCACCGGCGACGAGCGGTTTCTCGCGCTCGGCCGCGCCCGCACGATCGATTGCATGTCGGCGCACCTGACCCATATGGGCGTGCACGATCACGGGTTCAACAACGTCAGTACCTACGGAAACCTGTGGCGGCTCGCGCGTGAAGGCCGGATCGAAGCCAGCGCGTGGGAACGCCGCTTCTACGAACTGGCGCTGAAGATCAGCGGCGCCGTGCAGGCACGCCGCTGGACCCGGCTGCCCGGCGGTGGATTCATCCATTCGTTCAACGGCGCCCACTCGCTTTTCGTCGATACCATGCGATCGCTGCGCGCGCTCGCGCTCGGGCACCTGCTCGGACAGCGCTTGATGGAGGAGCAGGACGCGCGCGTCAGCCTGCTCGATCGCCTGGTCGGCCACGCCCGCGCGACCGCCGAGTTCAACGTCTGGTACGGTCGCGGCCGCGACACCTACGATGTGCGCGGGCGCACGTCGCACGAAGGGCTGTTCAACGTCGCCAGTGGAACCTACCGCGGTCCCAGCACGCAGCAGGGCTATTCTCCTTTCTCGACATGGACGCGAGGCCTGGCCTGGGCGATGCTCGGATTCGCCGAGCAGCTGGAGTTCATCGCCATCGTCCCGGACGCGGAGCTCGAAGGCTGCGGCGGACGAACCGCGATCGAGGCCATGATGCTCGACGCCGCCAGGGCCACCTGCGATCACTACATCGACGTCGCTGCCGCCGACGGCATTCCGTACTGGGATGCCGGCGCGCCCGGGCTGGCGTCTATGCTCGACTGGCAGCATCGGGCTGCCGATCCATTCAACGATCACGAGCCCGTGGACAGTTCGGCGGCGGCAATCGCCGCACAGGGCCTGCTGCGCCTCTCGACCGTCCTCCATCGTCAGGGCGAGGCGGCTGACGCCGATCGCTACCTGCAGGCGGGCCTGCGCGTGCTGGACACGTTATTCGACCCGGCCGGCCCGTATCTCAGCGTTGATCCCGGTCACGAGGGCCTCCTGCTCCACTCCGTTTATCACTGGCCGAACCGGTGGGACTACGTGCCGCCGGGCGCGGCAACGCCGCGCGGAGAGTCGAGCCAGTGGGGGGACTACCACGCCCGGGAAGCCGCGCTGTATGTGAAGCGGCTTGCGGCTGACGAGCCGTATCTCGCCTTCTTCGGTCCCGCAGCGGTTGCCGGAGAGACCCGATGACGCCGCGGACTGCGCTGATTACCGGAGGCACGCGCGGGATCGGTCTTGGCATCGCGCGGCTGCTGGCTCGCGAGGGTTGGAACCTGGTGCTCTGCGGCACGCGCGCCGAAGTAGATGTGGCCGCGACGCTGACCGAATTGCGCGCAACGGGCGCGTCCGTTGCGTACGAAGCCGCAGACCTGGCCGGCCGAGAGGACCGCGCCCGGCTGGTGTTGAGACTCGAGGCAAAGTTCGGCGCGTTCAACGCCCTCGTCAACAATGCCGGGCGCGCGCCGCGCGTCCGTGCCGATCTGCTCGACGCACACGAAGACAGTTTCGAGGAACTGATGCGGACCAACCTTCAGGGTCCCTATTTCCTGACCCAGGCGATCGCGCGCGAGCAGGTCAGACGCCGTGAGGCGGACCCGTCCTTCGCCGCGACAATCGTCTTCATCACGTCGGTGTCGGCCGACCTCGGATCGATCAACCGCGGCGACTACTGCGTGAGCAAGGCCGGCCTCTCGATGGCGGCGCGGCTGTTCGCACTGCGGCTGGCCGGCCACGGTATTCCTGTCTACGAAGTGAGACCAGGGATCATTCAGACCGACATGACCGCGGGCGTGAAGGATGCCTACGACCGTCGCATCGCCGACGGCCTGGTTCCCGAGGGCCGCTGGGGCCAGCCCGACGATGTGGGGCGCGTGGTAGCGGCGCTGTTGCGGGGAGATGCGCCGTATGCAACCGGCAGCATCATCAACGTCGATGGCGGATTGTCACTTCCCAGGCTGTAATTTCCCGGGTTCGTGGCGCGCTATCCATTTCAGGATGCGCTCCGACGCATCCTTGGCCGCCCGGCCCCACGTCCCGTGGCCGATTCCCTTGAGCTCCGTCTGCTGATCGCCGGCGGTGACGTTGACCCGGATGATGTAGTCACCGAGACTTGTAATGGCCTTGCCGCCAAAGCCGCCCGCCGGCGGTTCACGCTCCTCGCGGCTGGTGACTTCGACCCGTATCTGCGCCAGCGCCGCGTCGTCGACGATCGTCAGTCCCTTTTTCTTCCGGAGCGCATCGCGGAGGTCGCCCACCGCCGCGAGTCTGCCCTTCTCTTCGTCGGTATGCTGGCCGCTGGCCGACGTCGCCGTGAACACATGCACCCGGACTCCGGCGGGGGTGTCGGCGAGCGCAAATCCAAGAGTGGCAGCGAGCAGCCATGCGCCTGCGGTCATGAGCCGATTCTACGCTCATCCGCCGCGCGATTCGGCGAGAGAGTAGGCGGGTATGAGATGGATTCTCGCAGTCACCATCGCTCTTGCGTGCGCGTCGGTATCGCCGCGGGCACAAGCGCCAAAACCCCTCGACATCTATGTCATCGACCTTGAAGGAGGCCAGGCCACACTGTTCGTTCCGCCAGCCGGCGAGTCGATGCTCATCGACGGCGGGTATCCCGGCTTCGCCGATCGCGATGTCAATCGCGTGCCCGAACAACCTGATCGGCACAGTCGATCTCTACCTGACCACGCACCATGGACTCGCGCAGTCGAACGCGCCCGTGATCGTGCACGCGCTCAAACCGCGTGTCGCCATCATGAACAACGGGCCGACGAAGGGCGGTGAACCGGCGGCCTGGCAGGTCGTCCGCGACTCACCAGGGCTGCAGGACTTGTGGCAGCTGCACCACTCGGTGGCCGGCGGCCGCGATCACAACGTCGCCGAGTCCATGATCGCCAACCCGGACGAAAGCGCCGCGCATTACCTGAAGGCGTCGGCGTGGCGGGACGGACGCTTCACGGTGACCAACTCGGGCAACGGGGTCACGAAGAGCTACCCGGCGCGCTGAGCGGCAACGTCCACGGAGCTTACGGCGCACGAAGCTCGCTATAGAGCAAGGTGAATTCCGCCTGAAGGCGGAAACTACAGAGCCGTTGGTTCAAGTTCCTGTAGCCCTTGGTTGAAGTTTTTGTAGCCCTTGGTTGAAGTTTCTGTAGTTTCCGCCTTCAGGCGGAAGGTCCGAGAGCACCATTTTTTCAGCTCCCTGCTAAGGCACGAAGGGACAGAGTCGGCGGTCACGTCAGCGAGCGTTCTCAATCCGATACATGTGCGTCTTCGTGCGCACGTAGAGGGAGCGGCCGTCGATCGCGGGTGACGCCATGAATCCGCCGGCCAGCGAGTTCTCGGCGAGCACCTTGAAGGTGCGTCCGGCCTCGATGACGGTGGCCTTGCCGTCTTCGCTGAAGAAGTAGATGCGGCCGTCGGCCGCGACGGGCGACGCCGAGTAGCTGTCGGTCAGGCGCGATTTCCAGACCTCCTGCCCGGTGCCGGCCTCGAGACAGGTGACGATGCCGCCGTCGTTGATCATGACCAGCAGATCGCCGAGCAGGAGCAGCGACGGCTTGTTCGGCACACCGCGGCCGAACTTCCAGACGACGTGGGTGCCGGTCACGTTGCCGGCGCCGTCCGGCCGGACCGCAAAGACTTGTCCGGTGTTGAACCCGGTCGGGTAGTAGACCAGACCGTTGCCCGCGACCGGGCGGGTGCTGCCTGAGAAGTTCCCTTTCTCCTCGATGCGCCACAGCTCCTTCCCCGTCTGCGGCTCATAGCCGTACGTCGCCATCGACCCGATGCTGATCAGGACCGCCGTACCGCCGGACATGACGATCTGCGGCGTCGCGAATGCCTTGCGGAAGTCGCCGTCCGCCTTCGGCTTGCCGGTGGGGTCGAGATCGGCGAAATCGACGGAGCGGTTGGTCTTCCAGATCGTCTTGCCGGTGCGCTTGTCGAGCGCGACAACGTACTGCACGTCGCTGCCGTCGAAGTGCATGAAGAGCAGGTTGCCGAACAGCACCGGCGACGAGCCGGCGCCGCGGAAATGGTTGCACTCGAGATCCCGCCGCTGCCAGAGCACCTTCCCGGTGGCGGTATCGATCGCCGCGGTGCCCGGCGATCCGAACGTCACGTAAATGCGGCCCGCCTCGATCGCCGGGGTCGGCGACGCGTAGGTGTTGAACGAATGCGCGAACTGCGGCACCGCCACGTCGAACACCTTGAGGTCGTGGATGATTTTTCCGGAGTCCTTGTCGAGGGCGATGGCGAACAGTTCCTTGCCGTCCTGGGTCGCCGTCGTCATCCACACCTGCCGGCCGAGCACGACCGGCGACGACCAGGCGCGGCCGTGGATGGCCGTCTTCCAGCGGACGTTCTCCGTTTCACTCCACGTCACCGGCAGGCCGGTGGCCGGCGAGACGCCATTGCCATCGGGCCCCCGGAACTGCGGCCATTGCGCAAGGGCGAGGAGGCCGGCGAGCAGGAACCAGGATGTCATCAGGACCTCAAAAAATGCTGTGCCGGCGCTACTGGGGCCGCGCCGGCTCGACCTCATAGTTGATCATGATGACGAGATCCTCGTCACCGACCTGCTTGAGGCTGTGGCTGCTGCCGGTGCGCGTCAGCACGGCGGTGCCGGGCGCGATCTCGACGGTGGTGCCGTCGAGCGTCATCGTCCCCCGGCCGCTGAGCACGTAGTAGATTTCGTCTTCTTTCTGTTCGTGCAGACCGACGCCAGAGCCGGGCTTGAAGGCGCGCTTACGGAAGACGAGCTTCAGGTTCGGAACGCTCTTGAAGAATGAAAACCCGATCGTCTGGCCGCCGCCGTTGTGGGTGCCTGGTTCGGCCCTGGCGATGTCGGCGTCGTGCTCGATGACGTAGCCGCCGCGCGCGGGTTTCGGTTGGGCGACCGCATGCAACCCGGCGCCCGCGAGCAGCAGGGCCAGCGCGTAGGTGATGTGTTTCATGGTTTCTCGGCTGTTCCAGCGGCGGACGATCTATAGATAGCCTCGATGAGGGCGACGCTGCGGCGCCCTTCGCGCGCGTCGCAGGCCGGCGTGCCGTTGCTCGCGATGGCCGCGAAGAAGTCCTCGAACACCCGTTGATGCGGCAACGCATCGGCAACCGCCGCCGAACGCGCCTCCTGTTCGTGCACGAGGGTGCCCGCGCTGCCGGAGATCTCGATGCGGCGCGGCAGCCCGGGAAACGCCGCGGTGGACGCTTCGAGCATGCCGAACGCGCCGTTCTCGAACTCGATCATGGCCGACGCCGTGTCTTCGACTTCGATGCGGTGAAATCGGGTCGCCACTCGTCCCGTCACTCGCCCCGCCGGGCCGAGCAGCCACAGCAGCGTGTCAACGGTGTGGATGGCCTGATTCATCAGGACGCCGCCGCCGTCGAGCCGCCAGGTGCCGCGCCATCGCGACGCGGCGTAGTACTCGGGCGGACGGTACCATTTCACGCGACCGGATGCGAACAGCGGCGTGCCCAGCACGCCGGCGTCGAGCGCCGCTTTCATTGCAACAAGATCGGGCGTCAGCCGATCCTGGAAGAACACGCCGACCTTCACGCCCGCGTCATCCGCCGCCGCGATGACGGCGTCGATCCGCGCGGTCGAAATGTCGAGGGGTTTTTCGACGAGCACATGCAGGCCGCGCCGGATCGCGGCCGTGGCCTGCTCGGCATGCACTCCCGACGGGCTGCCGATGGCGACGACGTCCATGGGATGCGCCAGGAAGGAGGACAGGTCCGCGTACGGCGTGGCGCCGCAGGACGCGGCGAGTGCGGCAGCCTTGTCGCGGTTGGCGCCGTGCACCGCGACGACCTGTACACCCTCGATCGCCCGCGCCGCGCGCGCGTGC
>JANPCT010000613.1:0-2703 GCA_031431095.1 Acidobacteriota bacterium
GCCGACGATGTGGCGCAGGAGGCTTTTGTCACGGCGTTCCAGAAGCTCGACGGGTTTCGCGCCGAGTCGTCGTTCAAGACGTGGCTGCTGACCATCACGTGGCGCAAGGCGATCGACCGGCGGAAAAGCCTGACGAAGTGGGTGCAGCGGCTGGCCGGTCCCGCGTTCTCTGTCGACAGCGGCGAGGAGTGGCATCCGATGGATCGCATCGCGGCGGGCGGACAGTCGCAGGAGGACGATCTGCTCACCTCGGACTTGCAGCGCCGCCTTCGGCCGTTGATCGCGTCGCTGCCGAAGAAGCTGCGCGACGCGCTGCTGCTCGCGGGCACAGGAGAGCACAGCTACGACGAGATCGCCCGGATGCTCGGGGTCCCGGTCGGCACGTTTAAATGGCGGGTGGCTGAAGCGCGAAAGGTGCTCAAACAGAAGATGCTGGCGATGGGATACACGGATGTCTAAGGACGGGGGACGAAGCGTGGAGGGGCGCGGGCGAACGGACGCGCGGCTGGACCTCGCCATCGATCGCGCCGTGCGTGAGATGCTCGACGTCGAGCCGTCGGCGGGCCTGCGTGGCCGGGTGATGGGGCGGATCGACGCCCTCTCGACGAACTCTGTAGCGTCCGCCTTCAGGCGGAAGTTGGCGTGGATCGCCCTGCCGATCGCAGCGGGCGCCGTCATCGTGCTCGCGGTAATTGCTCCGTGGCGGCAGACCACGCCACAAGCCGGACCGTCGGCATCCCCAGCAATGGCCGCTGTGAAACCGGCACCCGTCCTGCCGCCTGTGACCGCGCAAACGACGGAGCCGGTGAGGACAACGTCGAATCCCGGGCCGTCCGCCGCACCGCCCGGCCCGCCCCCGTCGGCGCGTGGTGCCGAGGAACACCTGGTCGTCGCGGCCGTTGTGGCCGACGACGACGACAACCGCCGGATCGGTCCGCTGGCGCCGATTCCGCTCATCACCGTCGCCGGCACCCACCCAACGGATATCGCCACGAAAGAGATCGCCGTCAGGCCCCTGGCGCCGCTCGCGGAATTACAGATTGCTCCATTGTCACCGCCGGACCGGCGGAATTGAGGAACCCATGCTGAAGAGACTCGTGATGTTGATGTGTGCAGTGGCGGTGTCCGGGGTGTCGCTGGCCGCCCAGGAGGCGAAGCCGCCCGTCAAGGCGCCGGCGAAGGCCACCGAAATCAAACCGCAACCAGCTGCAGTGAAGGCGCCGCCGGCCGAGCAGGCGCTGCCGGTGAATATCAGGATTGAAGTGAACATCACCGACCAGACCGGCGCGAACCCCGGCGCCAAGAAGGTCGTGACGATGATCGTCGGCGACCGGCAGAGCACGAGCATCCGGAGCAGTGCGAGTGTCCCGGTCAAGAGTCCGGGGACAGGAGTCGGCACCATGGTCGCGAGCTACAGCTATCGCAATGTGACCATCAACGTCGACGCGCGTCCTGCCATCCTCCAGAAGGAGCCGACCAAGATCAATGTGAGCTTCGGGTTGGAGTACTCGCCGAAGAGCCGCTCGGAACCAGAGGAAATGGAACCCGGCATGGCGTCCATCAACGAACGCCTGACATTGATTCTGGAATCGGGCAAGCCGCTGATCATCTCGCAGGCGGCCGATCCGGCGTCGGATCGCAAGATCACGGTCGAGGTCACGGCGACGATTTTGAAATAGGCATTAGATAGGCCTATAGCCCAGAGCCTACTTCGCCAGCGCGATCGCTTTCAACGCCTCGTTGGCCCGGTTGTTGGCTGTCTGGTCGAGCCGGCCGGCGAGGCGCTGCGCTTCCTGCACGTGATCGAGCGCGGCCGCGAGCGCGGCGGCGGATTCCTTCCTGCTCTGCGCCGTCGCTCGATCTCGCGCACGCGTCAAGGGCGCCCTGGCGTCGTCCAGCTGCCGTTGCGCATCGCCGAAATTGACGTTGTAGAGGCTGACCCGGGCCTCGAGGACGTGGCTCCGTGCATTGGCCAGGTCGAGTTCCTGCTCGAGCCCGCCGAGCGCCGCCTGCGCGGTGCCGCGGCCCGACGAACCCCACCAGTAGCCGGCGCCGAGCGCAATGACCAGCAACAGGATTCCCACCCCAAACAGCTTCAGCGTTCGCATTGGTGCATTATGCGCCGTCGGCGGGCGGCCTGTGCGGTCAGACCAGCAACAGGATCTGCAGGTCGCCGACGTTCGTGGCTGTCGGTCCGGTGACGATCAGGTCGCCGAGCGTAGCGAAGAACGTGTAGGAATCGTGTCCCGCGAGTGCGGCCGCCGCATCGAGGCCGCACGCCGCAGCACGCCGCATCGTGGACGAATCGGCGAACGCACCGGCGGCCGGCGTCGGCCCGTCCATCCCGTCGGTCCCGACGCTCGCGAAAATGGCGCCTGCATCCGCGCTGAGCGCGGCTGCCGCAGCCAACGCGAGCTCCTGGTTGCGCCCACCTCGTCCGACGCCGTTTTGCGGCAGGGAGACGGTTGTTTCTCCGGACGCGATGATGCAGCACGGACGTCTGCCGCTCGCACGCAGCAGCGCGTCCTCGATGAAGCGCGGCCCGGCGGCCGATGCTTCGCCCAGCGTGGGCGGGCCGAGGCACTCCACGTCGTAGCCCAGCGCCACCGCGGTGTCGTGTGCCCCCGTCATCGCGGCGCGACGCGGTCCGGCGAGTTCGAAAGTGGCGGTGGGGTGCCGCGGGGCGCCCGGTTTGGCCGTTTC
>JANPCT010000614.1:0-1624 GCA_031431095.1 Acidobacteriota bacterium
CAAGGCGGGGCCAAACCCGGCGTAAATCGCTGGGAGGACGACGGCCGGAAAGAACAGGATCGACATGCTGGTCCCGATCCAGCCCTGAACCACGAAAGTCGCCGCCGTCGCGGCGAGCACGCCGGCGAGCGCACCGAGATAGCCGCGGAGGGTCGCGTTTATCCGTCGCATCTTATACACGGCCGGCGTTATGAGGCAGGGCTCCGACGCCGTAGTGGTGCAGGACGCGTCGGGTCGTGAGTCCCTGCACGAGGATTGAAAACACCACCACCGCGTAGGTGGCGGCGAGGATGTAACTCTTGCCGGCGAACTGCGGTAAGGATAGCGCGAGTGCCACCGAGATTCCGCCGCGAAGTCCGCTCCACGTCAGGATCGGAATCAGGCCCGGTATGAAGCCGGCCCGCCGGCCCATCGTCAGGATCGGCACGGCGACGGAGAGGCCGCGGGCGATCAACGCAATCGGAATCGCAAGTAGTCCGGCGGCGACGATCTCCAGTCCGCCGGCCACACCAAAAACCTGCAGACCGATCAACAGGAACAAGACGGCGTTCATGATGTAGTCGGCCATGCTCCAGAACGCGTCAACGTGCTCACGAGTATCCGCGCTCATCGCAAAGCGCCGCCCGGGATTCCCAATCAGCAGCCCGGCGACGACGACGGCGATGGGACCGGACACGTGGATACGAAATGCCAGGGAATACGTGAGCATCGCCAACGCCAACGTGATGAGCAGTTCGAGCGAATGCTCGTTGAGGGACTTGAGCGCGTGGTATCCGACATACCCGAGGGACAGCCCGAGAACCGCACCGCCGAGAACCTCGCGCAGAAAGAACACGAGGAGCCCGGAGGCGTCGGTTTCGACATGACTCCCTGGATCGAGGCCGGGCAGTCCCGCGACCGACAGGCACGCCAGGAATACGACGACGCCGACCCCGTCGTTGAACAACGATTCGCCGGCAATTTGGGCCTCGAGGCTTTCCGGTGCGCGCAGCTCGCGCAGAAGGCCAATCACCGCGATCGGGTCAGTGGGCGAGATCAACGCGCCGAACACGAGCGCGACGAAGAACGGCATGGGGATGCCCAGGAGCCGAAACCCTCCCCAGGTCAGCACGCCGACAACCGCCGTGGAGATCAGGACGCCGACGGTGGCCAGGATGGCGATCGTGCCCTTGTTGCGCCAGAGCCCGTCGAAATTCACGTGCAGCGCGCCGGCGAACAACAGAAAGCTGAGAAATCCGCGCATCAACGTTTCGTTGAAATCAATGTCGGCAAGAAAGTCGCGAACATGCGCCTGAAGCATCCACGATGGGACCAGCGCGTTAATCCCGACGACCACGAGTGAGCTGACGAGCGCTACGGCCAGCGTTCCACTCGTCGCCGGGAGGCGAAGGAACCGATGGTTCACGTAGCCCGACACGGCGGCGATGGTCAGTAAAACGGCAGCGATGTCGAAGGCACCCACCGGCGCATCTTACACGGCAGTCAGCGCAGAGGCAGGCTCCGACTGTCTCACAGGGGCCGAAAGATGGCTGCGGCGAATAGGTGAGCGATCCCGATGAAACCGTCCGCGAGCGCAGGAGAATCGCCCAAGCACCTTGTCAGGCAACCTCCACGCGCCCGCAGC
>JANPCT010000615.1:0-5058 GCA_031431095.1 Acidobacteriota bacterium
GCCCACCTCGATCAGGCGGGTGTGGCGCAGATGAACGCCATCGACGCTGCGCGGCTCGGCCTCGGCACGGTCCCCCACTTCTACGGCCACTTCGAGTCGCGGCTCAAGGACTACGTCGTCCAGCCGTACCCCGTGGAGCAGAACTCGAGTGACGAGTACATGCGCTTCGGCCAGGTCGCCCGGCTCTGGGACAAGATCCATGAGCCCGGCAGCCCCGAATGGAAAGCTTACCTGCAGGAACACCTCAAGCTGGGTACGACATTCGATCCGACGCTGACGATCTATTCGGCCGGCCGCGACGTCATGAAGTTCCGCAACGCCGAGTGGCACGACCAGTACACGCTGCCGTCGCTGATGGACTTCTATGCGCCGAGCCGCTCGAACCACGGCGCCTACTGGTACGACTGGACGACGGAGGATGAGGTCGCGTGGCGCAACTTCTACCAGGCGTGGTTCAAGCTGGTGAACGATTACAAGAAGATGGGCGGCCGGGTCACGACGGGATCCGATTCGGGATTCATCTACCAGACCTACGGCTTCGGCTACATCAACGAGCTCGAGATGCTGCAGGAGGCGGGCTTCCATCCGCTCGAGGTGATACAGGCGGCGACGATGAACGGCGCGCTCACCCTGTTCGAGCCGATGCGCAAGCCGATCGAGTTCGGTGTCGTGCGCGCGGGGCTGCTGGCCGACATGGTCATCGTGGACCAGAACCCGCTGCAGAACCTCAAGGTGCTCTACGGAACCGGCGCGCTGCGCCTCAATGAAAAGACCGGCAAGGCCGAGCGCGTCGGCGGCATCAAGTACACGATCAAGGACGGCATCGTCTACGACGCCAGGCTGTTGTTGGCCGACGTCGCGGCGATGGTGGACAAGCAGAAAAAAGAGCGGGCGGGGAAGACCTCCACCCAGGCGGCCGGTCGTTGACCCTGAAAGGATCCGGCAGCCGAGTATTATCCGAGCCGGAGGATGTCCTGCCGTGATCAGCGCGCCCTCACACTACGAGATCAGCCGGCCGCAGATGCTGTTTTCGGTGATGTCGATAGCGGCGGCCTTCCTGCTGCTCGCGGGGTTCGCGTGGCACCTCGCGTCGCGCGGTGAGGTGTGGACCTGGTGGGGGCCGCTCACGGTGGCCGTGGGTATGGCGGCGGCGGACCTCGGTTCCGGCCTTGTTCACTGGGGGGCCGACACCTGGGGGCGCGACGACTTTCCGCTCATCGGTCACCGACTCCTGGTGCCATTCCGCGTGCACCACGTGAACCCCGACGACTTCCTGCGGCGGAGCTTCGTCGATACCAACGGGGACGTCGCGTTCCTCGCGATTCCGCTCCTCGCCGTCCTTTTTCTCATCCCGCTCGACACCTGGTGGGGCGGCCCCGCGGCCGTTGCGGGCTTTGCCTTCTGCGGCGTTGGGATGCTGACCAACCAGATCCATCAGTGGGCACACATGCCCGAGCCGCCTCCGGTCGTGCGCCGGCTGCAGGACTGCTCGATCATCCTCGGCCGTGTCGAGCACGCGGCGCACCATGAGCGGCCGTACGACGTCCACTACTGCATCACCACCGGGTGGTGTAACGGCGCGGCGGAAGCCGTCGGGCTCTTCCGGAATCTGGAGAGGGGGATCACACGCGTGACCGGCGCGCGGCCGCGGCAGGACGATCTCCGCTACGAGCAGCGCTACGGTGTCTCGGCGGAAACCGGCGCCGGCGGTCATGGTTGACCGACCCGGCGCGCGCCCGCATGTCGCGCTCCGGACCACCGAGCCCACGCCGCTCGGCTCCGGTTTCGCGAGCGGCCTGGTCTCGGCGATCCTGGGAATCGCCGGCTTCGGCGCCGTGCTGTGCCTGCGCTTTCCGCAGTACCTCACGCATGCGTCACTGCGGCCGCTGTATTCACTGGAGTACCTGCGCGCGATCATCCATGTGACGCTCGTCGCCTCGTTTCTCCTCGGCAGCGTCAGCGCCTTCCTCCGGGCCAACAAGGCACTGGCGCTCATCGGCATCGGTTTCACGCTGGCCGCGGCGCTTCTCGGCGGCTCGCAGGTGCCGGTCGACACCGATCTCCGCGATCAGTCGTGGCTCGGGCTCGACTTTTTCGTCCTCAACCTGATGCTCTACTCGGCGGTGTTCATTCCGCTCGAGCGACTCTTCGCCCGGCGCGTGGATCAGCCGGTGTTCCGCCGGCAGTGGATCGTGGACCTGACCTACTTCTTCATCAACTCGCTGCTCATCGAAGTCCTCACCATCCTGACGCTGAAGCCGGCGCTCATCCTGTTCGGATGGGCGCGCGTCGGATGGCTGAGCGCGGCGATCGCGTCGCTGCCGATTGCGGTGCAGGTCCCGGCGCTCCTTCTCGTCGCCGACTTCACGCAGTACTGGGTGCACCGGACGTTTCACGTGGTCCCGTTCCTGTGGCCGTTTCACGCGATCCATCACTCGACGGAAGAAATGGACTGGCTGGCGGGATCGCGGCTGCACCTGGTGGACGTGATCCTGACGCGCGGGCTGACCTACGTGCCGATCTTCGTGCTCGGTTTCTCGGAGTCGGCGTTGATGGTGTACGTGTTCCTCGTCGCTGCGCAGGCGACGTTCATCCATGCGAACGTCCGCTGGGTGTTCCGCCCGCTGCGCCGGTTTGTCGCGACGCCGGCGTTCCATCACTGGCACCACAGTGCCGAGCGCGAAGCGATCGACCGGAACTTCGCCATTCACACGCCGATTTGGGATCTCCTGTTCGGGACGTATTACCTCCCGGATCGATGGCCCTCGGCATACGGGCTGAGCGGGCCGCGCGACGTGCCGTCGCGGTGGCTGACCCAGTTGTTCTATCCGTTCAGGAGACGCCGTCACGAATGAACCGGCAGGGCGCCGCCGCCCGCTTCCTCACCGCGCCGGTAGGGCGTGCTCCAGCACCAGGCCGACGGCGGTGCCGCGCTTGAAACCCTTCCAGTAATTGTGGGCCGGCGCGGGCTTGCCGTCGCGATCCATGGCGAACACCGCGTCCTTGCCGTTGGGGACGAGGTCGAAGAACGCCTGCTTGTCGCGCTCCCCGTTGAGGTGCAGGGCGAAATACGCCGTCGCGAAATGCTGCAGGACGTTGTTCATGCGCGTCGTGTCCCACACCGGGTCGGCATAGTGCCCGAACGGAGACGCGGCGCCGGAAAGCGGAGCGTCCAACACCTCCGCCGGCGCCGGATACGGAGCGGCCGCGTTGTGCCCGGCATTGATGAACGTGAGCAAGTAGCGGTCGGCATTGATGGCACCGGCATAGATGGCCCTGGTGCCCTTCTCGTAACCCGAAATCTCGTCCGCGCTGCCGCCGACGAACAGCACCGGGGTCTTGATTCCCTTCAGACCCTCGGCGTCCCAGGCGCCTGTCTGCATGCCCCATGGACCGATCGCAATGGCGGCCTTGATGCGCGGATCGATCGAGGCGCGGTATGCCGGACTGGATGCCGCGCGATCCGCAAGCAGCCGGTTCGGTGGCGCCGCCTGGGCGCTCACGACTGCGTCGCTGTAGCCACCGCCGATGGCGTTGACGACGCCGTAGCCACCCATCGAGTAGCCGACGAGGCCGGCGTGAGAGGCGTCGGCCAGGCCGGCGAGAAAACTGCCGGAGCCCGGCTTGCCCAGTCGGTCGATTTCGCTCAGCACGAACAGCTGATCGAGCGGACGGTTGTAAAGCGTGCTGGCGAACCCCTTCTGATCATCGTAGGTGCTGTCCTTGTGATCGATCGACACGGTGACGAATCCTTTGCTCGCCAGGTTCTCACCGAGATGACTCAAGAGGTAGCGGTTACCCGGATATCCGTGCGAGATGATCACGACCGGGAAGGCGCCGGCACGCGCGGGGGCCGCATCCCGTACCGCGCGCCCGCGAAGGGTCGTCGTGACCTCGGGGTTCCGCGTAATCGTCCGGTACTCGCCACCGGGCTGCTGTCCGGCGGCCAGCGCGGCGGGGTACCAGACTTCCAGCGTCAGCGTGCGGTCGTACCGCGCGGTGGGTGCGCCCTCCTTTGTACCAAGAACATCGGGCCGATTCCTGTCCGTCACCACTATCGTCCTGACGCCGATCGCATGCGGCCCGAACGCGGCAAGTTCGGGCGCGACCGGCGAGACGATGTCGATCCGGTTCTGCCGGGCCACGATCCCGGCGGTGGTGAAAAGCAGCAGCACACACACGATCAGATGGCGCATCAGCACTCCTGGAGCATCGAGGTTCCTGAGCATCATATGCATTCCCGCCGCGCACACCTGGTCCGCGGGCATGTCGGCTTGGTAGGGGAACAGGGGGAATGTCCCCGGCGTATACAGACTCATGCTGTTCCAGGACATCCGCTTCGGCATTCGTACCGCCTTGAAAAACAAGGCGGTTACCGGCCTGGCGGTGATTTGCCTCGCGATCGGCATCGGACTGAACACGATGATGTTCAGCGTGACGGACGGCGTCCTCATCCAGCCGCTCCCGTACCTGGACCCGGCGCGGCTGATCGTCCTCAACACCACGCAGAAGGAGAACAACGAACGATTCGGCAGTGTCTCCTGGCTCGAGCTGAAGGACTGGCAGGAGCGCGCGCGTTCCTTCAGCACGCTTGCCGGCCTGCAGTTCCGCAGCTTCACCGTCAGCGACGGCGGCGACACCGACCGCTACCCGGGCGCCGGCGTGAGCCACGATCTCTTTCCAATGCTTGGTATCTCGCCGCAGTTCGGCCGCACGTTCAATGCGGACGATGATCGCCAGGGCGCCGAGCCGGTAGTGCTGATCGCGGATGATCTCTGGAAGCGCCGCTACAATTCGGACCGCTCCATCGTCGGCCGCGCCATTCAGGTCAACGCCCGGCCGCATACCGTCATCGGCGTCATGCCCGCTCGCTTCAGGTTTCCCGAGAACCAGTATGTGTGGCTGCCGCTGTCGGAACTCGGCGTGACCCTGAACCGCGGCGACCGGCCGCTCCAGGTCTTCGGGCGGCTGCGTGACGGCGTCACACTCGAACAGGCGCGCCGCGAAGCCGACGCGGTGGCGGTGAATCTTGCCGCCACTTTTCCGGACACGAACGCC
>JANPCT010000616.1:0-1570 GCA_031431095.1 Acidobacteriota bacterium
TCCAGATCGACGCGAGCAACTCTTCCGCCTTGGTTCGCGGCGCCACGTAATCCGACTCGAGCTCGGGCCGTGTTTCGCCGGGCGCCGGCAAAGCCCTGCGGTTGATCTTGCCATTGGCGGTCAGCGGCAGCGCGTCGAGCAACATGAAAGCCGAGGGCATCATGTATTCCGGCAACTCCTCCATCAGCCCGCGCCGCAGCTGGGGGACAAGGGTTCGCGCGAGCTCTGACTGCAGCGGGTTGTTCGCATACCGCGTCCATGACTGCTCATCGGCCCGCAGCTCCTTGCGCCGGCGATCAAGTGGCGCCAGTTCCACCCAGGGTGCGCCTCGGCGGCGCAGCACGAGTTCCATCTTCTGCGCAGATCCGGCGCTCCATTTGAGCTCGACGTCGTAATCTAGGTCGGTGCCGAGAGCCCAGAGATCTTCGGGTTCGACCGCTACGCCCATGCTGACCTCTTCGACGGTCCGTCGCAGCTCTCCGACCGTAGCAGGCGCGTCGTCGGAAATCATCACGTCGAAGGCCTGCACGTCCTCAGCAACGCGGGCATTGACCAAATCGGCGACGCCAAGAACCTGAAGTGGCGTGTCCCGCAGCATCTGACAGAGGGCGCCGACACTCGAGACATCGGTCTGCCACGTCAACCAGGGGCCGTCCACGCGCGGAATCTGTTCGTCGTCCACATGGAGAATCACGTCGTAGCGAAACTTCGAGAGTTCGTTGCGATAGCGACCGCGTTTGATCTGGACCTCGACGCGATTGATGGAGGGCAAATGGCTCTTCAAGGCATCGAACAGGCCCGGATCGATCGCCAGTTCTTTGTCCTGGGTGCCCTTGACCTGCACCCTTCGGCGCAATTCACCGATCGTCATCGACGGGCGCGCATTGCGCACCTGCACCGACGCATGAAACGCATCCAGCAAACGCAAGCTTCGCAGATCCCCAAGAAAGATCGAGCCGCCCGGCTTGACCAGTGCGATTGCTCCTTCGAGTACGCGGACGAGATAGTCGACGCTGGGAAAATACTGGACTACCGAATTCAGGATCACCGTGTCGTAGGCGGCAGGCGCCAGGCTGGAGAAGTCATGCGCTGCTTGCCGCGAGAGGACGACGTTCGGATATCGCTCCGGGAACGCGGACAGCTGCTGCCGGAGATGGTCCAGCCCTTTCTCAGACAGGTCGGTGCCGTGATAATGCTCGACGTGCGGCGCGAGTCTGAACAACAACAGCCCGGTCCCGCAACCGATCTCCAGCACGCGGTGCGGGTGCAATGAGGCGATCCGTTCGACCGTGCGCTCGACCCATTCCTTCATCTCCTGCGCCGGTATTGGCTCGCCCGTATAGCTGCTGTTCCAGCCGATGACGTTGAAGGTCGGGTCTGGCGCCGGCGCCTCGTCCCGGTAGGTCTCGTCCCAGATTGCCTGCCACTGGGAGACCTGCGCAGATTGCAAACCGTTGGTCGCAGCGACGTCGCCGCTGCCGGCCGGCACGATGTAGGCGACGAGTCGGATGTCGCCGGGGGCATCCTCGCGGGCGAGGACGACGGTGTCGCGGACGCCGGGGTGGCGGCC
>JANPCT010000617.1:0-2999 GCA_031431095.1 Acidobacteriota bacterium
CTGCGCGCGCAGGTAATCTTCCGCGAGCACGTACCGTCCCATCTCGAGGCGCACCCTGACCCCGGGCGAATACTTGTCGGCGTGGCGATCGAGGAGCGGTGCGTGGTACCACGCCGCCTCCGGCAGGACGAGGTGCAGGTAGACGTCTGCAGTGTGCTCCGCATGCCCGATCGAGACATCCGAGATCGAGTGTCCTGCACGCTCGAGGGCGGCGCGCGTCACCGCAAACAGCCGCGCGACTTCGTCGTCAAGCTTGTCGAAGAAATATGGTGACGGAACGCCAAGCCACAACGGCGCGGCCGCGACGGCGGGCACGCGATCGAGCCTCGGCGCGCCATCCAGCATCGCCTGGAACATCAGCGCCGTGTCTTCCACCGTCCGCGCCATCGGACCGACGTGGTCGAGCGAGGCGCTGAGCGGGACGACGGCGTCGGTGGAGATTTCGCCGGATGTCGGCTTGAGGCCCGTGATACCGCAGGCCGCCGCCGGGATGCGGATCGATCCGCCGGTGTCTGTTCCGACGGAGGCGTAGCACATGCCCTCGACCAGCGCGACCGCCGCCCCCGCGCTCGATCCCCCGGCCGACCGCGAGCGATCGTACGGATTCCGCACCGCGCCAAACGCTGTTTCGTCGCCGGTGGTGCCAAAGGCGAACTCGTGCAGGTTCGTCTTGCCGACGATCACGGCGCCGGCCCGCACCAGCTGCGCCACGACCGGCGCGTCGTACTGCGGAGTGCGCGCCGGAACGCGCGAGCCCGAGGTGGTCGGCGTCCCTGCGACGTCGACCAGGTCCTTCACTGAAACAGGAATGCCGTGCAGCGGACCGCGGTAGTGGCCCGCGGCGATCGCCTGCTCGGCGCGCGCGGCCTCGGCGAGCGCGCGTTCGGTCGTCACGGTAATGAAGGCGTGGAGATCGTCGTTGCTCGCGGCGATGCGGTCGAGGCACATCCGCGTCAGTTCGACCGGCGACAGCTCCCGCCGCTCGATCAGTGCTGCCGCTTCGCGCAGACTACCGGGCGCCGTGGTCATCGTCTTCCGGATTGGCGCCTGGCGGCGTGGCGTCCGCGGGCGGTGCGGGCCTGTCGGCCACGATGGGCTGCCCATGTTGAGCGGCCGGATGCCCGAAGTCCTCGTCCGCATCACGCAGCGCCTGGGTGGAGCGGGCGAGTGTTTCGAGCAGCGGCTTCAGTTCGGGCAGACCTCGCGCCTCCGCGTCCGCCACCGCGCGGGCCAGCCATGCCGTCACTGTGTTTCGGCTCATGAGTACCGGCGGCCACCGCGGTCGCCGTCGCGATTCGTCAAAACGTCAGCGTCCCGCGCACGCTGACGGGAACCATGTAGAGGGTGTGTGTGACCGGTACGGCGAAGCGGTTCACCGTGAACTTGACCGCAATGTCGACGCCGAACGGGCCCGAGGTGATGCCGCCGCCGCCCTCGCCGAAATAGCGAGTGCCGTCGAGTTGATCGGTGCGGAGGCGCCCGACACCGCCAATGATGAACGCGTGCGAGCCGAGTCCCCACCCTGGCGCGCGGTCGCTCATTTCAATCCCGATCCCGACGTCGGTGGCCCGCCCGTTGGTCAGCTCGTAGGACGGCGCCGGCGCCGGACCCGTGAAGGCGACGCGAATCGGGGGAACGGACTCAATGCTGGCGCGGATTGCGAGCGTGGCCCCGACGCGCGATCCGAATGGAAACAGCGTGGCGCCGATTCCGCCGGCGCGCTTGCCGTACTCGAGCACGTTGACGGTTGTCCTTCCATCCCTCGTGCGGTAGTGGAAGTTTTCGAGATGAACCTCGTCGACCGGCTGACCCAGGAGGTCGGCAAGCGGGTGTTTGCCGAACGAATACGGCTGCACGAACTGGGTGTCGGCGCTGATGCTGATGAAATGCCGCCGCGCCCCGGCAGCGCGATACGGGCCCGGCTGCGTCTGCGCATCAGCATCCGGCGCGGTCAGCGCCGCGACGAGGCAGACGAGGGCCAGGGTTTGTCTCAGCATCCTTTCAAGGATAACGTAAACCGTGTGAGCGACAGCATTCTCGCCGCGGTGATGACCGCGCCGCGCCAGCCGATCGAGCTCCGCGAATTCCCACGCCCCGATCTGTCCGATGGTGCCGTCCTCCTGAAGACGACCCGATCGGAAGTGTGCGGGACCGACGTGCATCTGTGGCATGGCCGCCTTGCCGGTGTGCCGTATCCCATCATCCCCGGTCACGTCTCCGCCGGTGAAGTCGACTCGGCGCGCGGCTCCATCACCGGCATCGATGGATCGCGAATTCGTGAAGGGGACCGCGTCGTGTTCTTCGACGTTCACCGCACCTGCGGGAGGTGCCGCGCCTGCACAGTGCATCGGACGCCGACGCGCTGTTCGTCGCGCCGCGTCTACGGCATCACCGATTCGGCCAGCGAAGGCCTGTTCGGCGGATGGTCTCAGGCCATCTACCTGGAGCCGGGCGTCGCCATGGCGCGGCTGCCCGCTGCGGTGTCGCTCGACGACTACATCGGCGGCGGCTGCGGGCTGCTGACCGCCGTGCATATCGCGGAGCGCGCCGAGATCGGGCTCGGCGACTCGGTCGTGGTCCAGGGCGCCGGCGCCGTCGGACTCAGTGCCATTGCGCTCGCGCGGATCGCGGGTGCTTCCACGATCGTCGTGATCGGCGCGCCCGCCGGCCGGCTGGCCCTGGCGCGCGACATGGGAGCGGATGTCGCGCTCGACCTCGACGCGACGAGCGCCGACGAGCGCAGGCAGGCCGTGCTCGACGCCACGTTCGGGGAAGGCGCCGACGTCGTGATTGAAGCCGCCGGCGCCGCCGCCGCGATCTCCGAGGGGCTGGATCTCGCGCGCGTCGGCGGGCGCTACGTGATCGCGGGCCACTACACCGATGCCGGCGCCAGCTCGGTCAACGCGCATCAGCAGATCAATCGCAAGCACCTGGAGATCAGGGGCTGCTGGGGAAGCGAGGCAAGACACTTCCTGCGCGCGCTTGCGATCCTCGAGCGC
>JANPCT010000618.1:0-1533 GCA_031431095.1 Acidobacteriota bacterium
CGTGCTCGTCTCCCCCGGTGCCGTGCAGCAGCAGCAGCGTCGGTGCGCCCGCGCTCTGCGCGGGCTTGAAGACGTGGACGAAGCCGAGGTCGGCGCTCATCGCCGCTCGGCCGGAGCGGGTGGCGCCAGCGGCGGGAGGACTCGCTCGATCTCGGCGCGCGAGGCTTCGAACCACGGCGGCAGCACCAGCGTCTCGCCGAGATGCGCCGCGTCTTCGTCGACCGCGAAGCCGGGGCCGCGCGTGGCAATCTCGAACAGCACGCCGCCCGGCTCCTTGAAGTAGACCGACTTGAACCAGAAGCGATCGATGACGTCGGTGGCGCGGCCGCCGGCGGCTTCGACCTGCGCGCGCACCACCATCTCGTCGTCGAGATCCGCGACGGTCCAGGCCAGGTGGTGGATCGAGCCGACGCCCCAGCCGCCGCGAGGCTGCTGCGGGGTTTCCTTGATGTCGACGACGCCGGCGGAGGAGTCGAAGCCGTAGCGCGTCCAGCCGTTCTCGCGCCCGATCTCCCGGAAGCCCAGTGCGGTCGTGATGAAGGCGGCGGTGTCCGCCTCGCGCCGCTCCCAGATCTGCGCCCCGAACAGTCCACGGATCTGCCGTTCCCCTGCGATCGGCCCGCCGTCCCAAGGGGTGAACGGGCGTGTCGGAGCCGTCGCCGGTTCCGTCAACGCGACGCGCATGCCGTGCACGTCAACCAGCGGCAGCACGCGGTCGCCAAACCGCTGTTCTATCGGACTCGTGGTGACGCCATATTTCTCCAGGCGGCTGCCCCACCACTCGAGGCTGCCCGATGGCACTTCCAGGCCGACTTCCACCGCCAGCCCATGACCGATGCGAGGCGGTGCCATGTGCGCCCACGGAAAGAACGTCAGGTCCGTTCCGGGGTGCCCTTCAGCGTCGGCGTAGAAGAGGTGATACGTGCCGGGGTCGTCCTGGTTGATGCTGCGCTTGACGAGGCGCATCCCGAGGATGCCGGCGTAGAAGTCGAGGTTTTCCTGGGCGGGCCCGGCTATCGCCGTAATGTGGTGCAGCCCTTTGACGGCATTCACATCACGACGATAGCAGGTTAGGAGCGCGGTTCGCCAACCGCCCCCACATTACAACCGCGTCAGCGAACGAGCGGCAGCGAGCGTTCGCGTGTCGGAGAGTCCGAGGGGCAAAGCCCCTCGGATTAGAACACGATGCGGGCGCCGAAGCGGACGCTGCGCTGGCCGCCGGTCGTGCCGGTGATGGTGCCGAAGGTGTTCCCCGTCGCCGTGCTGAAGCCGGTGTTCGGGTTACCCCAGCGGACCGAGTTGGTGACGTTGAAGGCATCGACGCGTAATTCCCCGTAGCGCGCGCCGCCGAGGCCGAACTTCTTGAAGAGCGAGGAGTCGAGCTGCCAGAAGCCAGGACCCTCCGGTCCGCTGTTGCGCTTCATGTTGCCCTGCACGCCCGCCGCCGGCAGTGAGTACACAGTCGGATCGAAGTAGAGGAGCCCGGGCCCGAGGTTGCCGAGGACCTTGTTCTCACCGTTCAAGTTGACGAAC
>JANPCT010000619.1:0-3948 GCA_031431095.1 Acidobacteriota bacterium
TCCATCTCCACCCGAATGTGCGGCCGATTATCAACGCCGAAGGTCATCTTATGCTGATGGCGGAGGGCGGCGATTCCTGGGTGTTCACCTGTCAGGAGCTGGAGCCGGCGCTGCAGGAATCGATCTTCTTCGCCGGCATCACCGGCCCGGTCAAAACCAAAGCGATTGTGCTGGAGTTCAAGCCGTCCGGACTTGCTCAGGTCCATTGGCGCTTCACCCGAACGGCGCTCGGCGCAGACAGCGATGTCCGTCATGGCCGACGGCCTGGCCAGGCTGCTGGCGCCAATCCTGCCGGTCACTGCCGACGAACTGTGGCAGCACGTCGGAGGGACGCGCGAGGAGTCGGTCCACCTGGCTGAATTTCCGGGCGATGTCGAGGCGCTGATCGACGTCGATCTCGACGCCCGCTGGACCCGGTTGCGTCAGATCCGCGACACGGTCAACGGCGCGCTCGAAACCTCTCGCCAGGAAAAGCTGATCGGCACCTCGCTGGCCGCGCACGTGGCGCTTACAGCCGGCGGTGACAGTGCGGCGCTGCTGCGCCGCTACGAATCCGACCTGCCGCTGCTGTTCATCGTCTCGCAGGTGTCCCTCGACGCGACCGGCCCCGAGGGGGTCAGCGTCTCGGTGTCCCGCGCCGAAGGCGAGAAGTGCGATCGCTGCTGGCGCGTCCTGCCCGAGATCTCCCGAAATCCCGGCAGCGACGGCTTATGCGACCGGTGCATCGCCGCACTGGCGGCCGGCAGGACCGGCCGGGAGGTCGCGTGATCCCGGACGGCCCCACGCCAGCCGAGGCGTCGCCGCCCGCTACGTCGGCGAATTCAGGTGCGGGAGACGAAGCGGCGGCCGCGACGATCGAGCACGGGCCCGCTCTCTCGCTGCACGATCGCGGGCCCCTGGTCAGCCCGCTCGAGCTCATCGGCATCGGTACGATCGTGGTCGTGGATCAGATCACGAAGTACTTCGTGAAGTCGTCGATTCCCCTCTACTCCAAGCACGTCATCATTCCGAATCTGCTCGACGTGACCCACGTGCAGAACACCGGCGCCGCGTTCGGTCTGCTGAACGCGGCTGACTTTCCCTACAAGTCCGCGGTGATGATAGGCGTTGCCGCCCTCGCGCTGGTGGCGATTTCCATTTACGCGCGGCAACTCGGCGCCGAAGAGCGGTTGTCGCGCTACGGCCTGGCGCTGATTCTCGGGGGGGCATTCGGCAATCTGATCGATCGCGCCGTCGCCGGGTACGTCATCGATTTCGTGGACGTCTACTGGGGCGAGGCGCATTTCTGGGCGTTCAACGTCGCGGATGCCGCCATCACCATCGGGGCTATTTTCGTGCTGCTCGAGATGCTCGGCATAGGACGACGACATGCATCCCATCCTGTTTGATCTCGGCGGCTTCACCATCTACGCCTACGGCGTGCTCCTCGCCGCCGCCTATCTCCTCGGCCTGCAGTTCGCGCTCGTCCGCGCCCGCCGCCGCGGCCTCGACGGCCAGCGCGTCATGGACCTCGGGATCTGGATCATCATCAGCGCGCTCGTCGGCGCGAAGCTGCTCCTGCTGATCGTCGACTTCAAGCAATTTTCCAGCAACCCGCGGGAACTGCTCGGCCTGGCGCGGTCGGGCGGCGTGTTCTACGGCGGCTTGATCGCTGCCGTCGTGGTGGCGCTGTTCTACCTGCGCCGCCACCAGCTGCCGCTGTGGACGACCACGGATGTCTTCGCGCCCGGCATCGCGCTGGGCCATGTCGTCGGCCGCCTTGGCTGCCTCATGGCGGGCTGCTGCTTCGGGCGGCCCACCTCTGTACCGTGGGCGGTGACCTTCCGCGATCCGGCGGCGCTGGCCAACGTGGGGACACCGCTCGGCGTCCCGCTGCATCCGACGCAGTTGTATGAAGCCGGCGCCGAGGCGCTCATCCTCGTGTTCCTGCTGGCGTTCGAGCGCCGCGGCCGGCCTTTTCCAGGGCGGACGTTCTGGAGCTACCTGCTGCTTTACGGCGTGTCACGCTTCATCATCGAGTTCTATCGCGGCGACAGCCGCGGTATGGTGTTCGATGTGCTGTCCACCTCGCAGTTCGTCTCCGTGATCCTGGTGCCTTTGTCACTCGTGATGCTGATCGTGCTGAGCCGAAGCCCTGATCCGACGCGGCGCGCGGCAGCACAGCGGGCGGCGGCGTGACGGACGAACGGTCCGAACATCGCCAAGTCGAAGTCGCCATCGAATTCGATGGCGTCCGTCTCGACAGCTTCCTTGCGGCGCTTCTCCCCGATCGATCGCGCTCGCAGCTCGCCAGGCTGATCAAGGAAGGCCTGGTCACCGGTCCCATCAAGGGCATGCGCGCCAGCACGCCGGTGAAGGCCGGGCAGACGTTCGGCATCACCTTGCCGGAAGCTGGTCCCGCCACCGCGATCGCACAGGATCTTCCACTCACGATCCTCTACCAGGACCCGGACCTCGTCGTCATCGACAAGGCCGCCGGCATGGTCGTGCACCCCGCGGCCGGACACACCGACGGCACGGTCGTCAACGCGCTGCTGCACCACGTCGACGACTTGAGCGGCGTCGGCGGCCAGACCCGTCCAGGCATCGTCCACCGGCTGGATCGCGGCACGTCGGGCGTGATGGTGGTCGCGAAGAACGACGCTGCCCACCAGGAGCTGTCGCGCCAATTTCACGACCGCGAAGTCGAGAAGGAATACTTCGCGCTCGTCTGGGGCACCGTGCATGCCGGCAAACGCATCGACGCGCCGATCGGCCGCGATCCGAACGACCGCCAGAAGATGTCCACTCGCGCGCGCCGCTCGCGCAGCGCCGTCACCCGCGTGACCAAAGCGGAGTACTTCCGCGGCGTGACGCTGATCCAGGTCGCGATTGCCACCGGGCGGACGCACCAGATTCGCGTCCACCTGAACGCCATCGGCCATCCGATCGTGGGCGATCCGACCTACGGCGGTGTCCGCCGTCACGTGCCGAACGACATCCGGGCGGTGCAGCGCCTGGAACGCCCCTTCCTTCACGCCTGGAGGCTGGTGTTCACGCACCCGACCGATGGCCGCCGTCTTGAGTTCGAGTCGCCGCTGCCGCCCGACCTGCAGACGGTGGTTGACGCGATCAGGGAGAAACAGAAGGATCCTGACGCCGGCATCGAGGAGTGACGGGGCGATGACGCCACTCGTGGCGACGGACACGGATGCAGCACGCACGACGTGACCGCGAACCCGCGCCGCCATGAGTCTGTTGGCAGGCCAGCAGGTGAAAGGGTGAGGGCCAGGGTCGACGGTCGAAGGTCAAACGCGAAGATGAGTGGTAATCGATATGGCTGATGCCGAACAGCTCGAGTCGCAGCAAGTATTCAAGGGCAAGGTCTTCTCGGTCGATCGCGATCGCGTCCGGATGCCGAACGAGCGGACCGTCACAGTCGATGTCGTGCGTCACTCGCGATCGGTGGTCATGGTACCGGTGCCGGAGCCCGGCAAAGTGATTCTCGTCCGCCAGTACCGCTATGCCGTGAATGCGTTCCTGTGGGAGCTGCCGGCCGGCAGCGTCGACGAAGGCGAGTCGCTCGAAGAGGCGGCGCGCCGCGAGTGCCACGAGGAAATCGGGCTCGTTCCGTCCACCGTTGTCCGGCTGAGCGCGCTGTATCCGACACCGGGCTATTGCGACGAGGAGATGGTCTTTTTCCGGCTGTCGGGGCTCGAGACTACTGACGAGAAGGCCGCCCTTGATGAAGACGAAGATATCGAAACCAGGATCTTCGACGTGCGGGACGCGCGCGACATGGTCCGCCGCGGCGAGATCAGGGACATGAAAACGCTCGCGGGCCTCTCACTCATTTGATGGCGGTGCGCGTCGACGCATCCGCCGCGCCCCGCATCGCCACTCCCGCGGCCAGGCCGTCTCACCGCGTGCCCGCCGCGCTTTTCGTGTCGCTGGTGGCGCTCGCGGTCT
>JANPCT010000620.1:0-1527 GCA_031431095.1 Acidobacteriota bacterium
AGGCCCTCGATCTCGACCGGGCGCGCCAGGTGCTCGACACGCACGGGGTGGTTGAGACACCTTGCGACACGGCGGATCCGGTCACGGCCGTAGAGTGAGGCTCCCTGAAACAAGGCCTCAATAGCGATCAGCGTCACAAGCTACGAGCGTGGGCCAACTGGGAAGCGTCGGTCGGCCATCGCTTCGGGCACCTCGGGATCGGCGTCCTGCGGCGAGTGGACTCCGCGTTCGTTCCCGCGCTGCACGCCGGAGGACGACCGACATGCCCCGCGATCACGGCCAGCGTTCACTATCGAGAAATAGTTGCTGGAGACTTGCCGTAGACGCCGGTGCTCTATCCACCCGAGCTGCGGGCGCACACCGGCCGATATTTACGGCCGCCGCCGTCGGCCGATGTGCGACGCACGGTCAATCCAGCAGCTTCATGTAGGCGACCATGTCGGCCTGATCCTGCGGCGTCAGAACGATCACCCCGCCGGTGACCACGTTGAAGAACAGCGCATAGTGCCGCGCCACGTGCTCGAGCGTGCTCGCCGAGTTGTCGTGGAAGTACGGCGCCGTCAGGCGGATGCCGCGCAGCGGCGAGATCTTGAACGCGTTGAGGTTCGCGATCTGCGGATCGTCGATGATGCCGGTGATCAGCCCGCGGCCAGGGTCCGGGCTCAGGACGTGCGTTTCGTTCGGCTGCCCCTGGTTGAAGATGAACTCGCGCACCGGGTTGTTGCCCGGGTTGAATTCCGATACGCCGACGCTGATGAACCGCTGCCCGGCCGGGATCGGCAGGCCGATGAAGTCCCGCGCGAATTCGTTGGTCAGGTTCAGGAGCGGCCCGCTGTGGCAGTGCGCGCACAGGCCCGGTTTGAGGCCGTCGGTCGGATCCGGCGGAAGGTCCTCGAAGAAGCGCCGCCCGCGTTTCTCAGACGCGGTATTGCCCGGCGGCAGGGGCGGGGCATCGGCCTTCTCCAGCGCGAATCGCCGCAGCGCGGGTGAACTGAAGAAGCCGTTGGTGTGCTGGAAGTCGGCGATCGCGTGCAACTCCGCAAACGACGGGCCGACGCCTTGCGCGTGATCGTGAATCGCCCCAGCCGCCTGCATCTCGAGGGTCGGCTGCCGGCCGTCAAGCATCAGTACCGGATCGAGCGCCGGCGTGTTGAGCGTCGACGCGATGCCACGCCGGACGACGACGGTCCTCGCCGCGGGATCGTCGGCAAGCTGCACGTTCGACGCCATCGGGATGGTCATCAGGATGGTCGCGGTGCTGAGCATCCGAGTGACGCCGTGGCCCTGTCCGTCGTCGCCGCCGTCGAGCAGGAACAACGGGTCGTCGGGATTCTGCTTGAAGCGTTTCTGCGCGTCCTGCGGCGACACTGTACCGGTCGCCTCGCCATGACAGGTCCGGCATGTGCGGCCGTTGCCGCCGAACGTCGCCTGCTCGAACTGGCGTTTGCCGTCGCGCACTTGACCCGGACCCACTCCAGCGGCCTGCCCGCTGGCCGACACGGCCACGGCGGTCACCAAAGCCAGAGC
>JANPCT010000621.1:0-1637 GCA_031431095.1 Acidobacteriota bacterium
CCGATCCGCACGTCGTCAAACCCCTCGTCGGCCCGAATCTCGGTCTCGGTGGCGACAACGGTCGCCTCGGTGGGCCCGTAGGTGTTGAGCAGTCGCACCGCCGGCGCCGCCGTGAGCCACTCCGCCGCGCGCGGCGCAAGGGCTTTCTCGCCGCCGATGATCACCAGCCGGAGCCGCGCCGGAACAGCGAGGCCGTCGGCGCTGACCCGGGCGGTGAGCTCGTGCCAGAACGCCGTCGGCAGGTCGAGCACGGTGATGCCGTGGCGGTTGCACGCGTCGAGGAACGTCTCCGCCGCCGCCAGCATCGCATCGTCGCGGAGCACGAGCGCGGCTCCGCTGGCCAGCGCCGGATAGATTTCCTCGACTGCCGTGTCGAACGCGATCGACGCGAACTGGAGAACGCGATCGGCAGCCACCAGGTCGAAGCGACGGATGCACGAGGCCGTGTAGGCCGCAAGCGCACCGTGCGGCACCTGCACGCCCTTCGCGCGGCCCGTCGATCCCGAGGTGTAGATCACGTAGGCGAGTTGCGCCGGATGAACCGGCAGGTCGAGATTCTCAGCCGGATGCTCCGCGATCACGTCCGCGTGCTCGTCCACGAGGATGACCGCGGCTGCGGCATCGGACAGCTCCGGCATCGTGTCGAGCAGCGCGCGCGTGGTGACCAGCAGCGGCAGGCGCGCATCACGCAGGATCGCGGCGAGCCGCGGCGCGGGCGATGCGGCGTCGAGCGGCACGTAGCCGGCGCCGGCCTTCAGCGTCGCGTAGACGGCGGTGATGAGCTCCGGCGATCGCTCGAGGAGGATCGCGACGAGGCCGTCGGCCCGCGCGCCCAGGGCGCGCAGGTGACGGGCAAGACGGTTCGCCCCGGCGTTCAGCTCGGCATACGAGGCCGTGCGGCCGTCCGCGACGACGGCGGCGGCGGCGGGCGCGCGCAGGACCTGCTGCTCGAACTGGACGTGGGCGGCACCGGCGGAGATCGCGTCGGCGGAACGCGCCCAGCTGCCGAGCAGCGTGGATCGCTCTTCGGCGGTGATCAGCGAGAGATCGGCGACGCGGATGTCGGGATTCGCGACCACCTCGTCGAGGACGGCGCGGAAGTGGCGCGAGATCCGGCGCAACACCGCGTCGTATTCGTTGGAGTATTCGAAACAGGCGAGCAGCCGTGGCCCCGATTCGATCACCTCGAGCGCGACCGGGTAAACGAGATCCCCCGGGATGGCGAAGTCGTCGATCTCGGCGGCGCCGGCCGCGACGCCGTCGAACTTGCCCGAGCCGAGACCGTCGGCCGAGAGCGCGATCGTTTCCCAGAAGTTGTGCAGCAGCAGCATCGCCTGGAACAGCGGGGCGTTGCCGGCGTCGCGGCGCGGATGCACGGCGCGGACGAGCACGTCGAACGGCAGTTCCTGGTTCGCCTGGGCGCCGACGCTCGTTTCACGGGCGCGCGCGAGCAGCTGCCGGAAGGTGAGCGGGCCGCCGGTGTCGATCCGGTGCGGCAGCGGATTCATGAAGCAGCCGATCAGGTTCTCGAGCTCGGTGCGGTTGCGGTTCGCGATCGGCGAACCGATGACCACCTCGGCCTGCCCTGAGTAGCGCGAGAGCACGCAGCCGAACGCCGCGAGAAGCGACATGAAGAG
>JANPCT010000622.1:0-9193 GCA_031431095.1 Acidobacteriota bacterium
GCTGCTGTTGTATCGGGCCGCAGCCACCTGGCGAAGGGCGGCTGCCGGCGCAGGGTCGGGCGGCGACGGCGAGGCGAGCACGCCGGACATGTCGGCTGAACGCCTGGGTGTCGTGGCTGGGCTGATGGCGTTTGCCATCACGATGCTGGTCGGCCACCCTCTGCTCGTTCCCGAAGTCGCGTTTACATTCTGGCTCGTGCTGGGCGTCTGGTCGGCCACGGCCGCGCCCGTCTCCGAGCCGGTAACGACACCCCTTGACCGGCCCTGGCTGGTATCGGCGATGACCGCGGCAATTGTCCTGTCCCTCGTCATCCGCGTTCCCGCCGTTCGAAAGGCCGTCGACCTGGAGCACGTCGACTACGGATTCTCCGCTGCAGTACGTGGACCGGGCGGTGACAGTTACCGCCGCGTCGAACGCGACGCCACGTTCTTTGCTCCGTCGGACCCGCGCTTGACCAACGCCGTCGAACTCCCGCTGATGGCCGACGGGGACCCGGCCGTGGTGGAATTGTCGTTCGACGGGCGCCCGGCCGATCGACAGCGCATCGAGGGGCGTTGGCGCACCATCCGGCTGCGAGTACCTCCTGGGTCGCACGCGTTCCGCCGTGTGGACATCCGCACGAACGTCCCGGTGCGCATCGGCAAGATCAAGTTTACCCATGCGGTCGCTGGCGAGGTGGCCGTCGTCGATCCGCCGCGGCGCCCGATAGTCCCCGCGGATTTCGACGGGGACGGCCGCAGTGACGTCGTGATCTTCCGCCCGAGGACGGGGGCGTGGCACATCAAGCTGTCGTCTGTCGGATTTGCCGCGGGCGCCGGCGCGCAGTGGGGCCAGCCTGGTGACATTCCGGTTGTTGGCGACTACGACGGCGACGGCCACGCCGACACAGCGGTGTTCCGGCCGCAATCCGGGGACTGGCTGATCCAGCCGTGGCAAGGCGGACAAGCCGACCGCATCGTACAGATGTGGGGCCTGCCGGGCGACATCCCCGTCCCCGCCGATTACGACGGCGATGGCCGTACCGACCTCGCGGTCTTCCGTCCCCGCGAGGGCGTGTGGTACTTGCGCCTGTCGCGCAACGGGCTCGTCGAGCGCCGCGAATGGGGAGTTGACGGCGATCTGCCCGTCCCCGGCGACTACGACGGCGACGGCAGAGCCGATGCCGCGGTCTATCGTCCGACCGAACGACGCTGGCACCTGAATCTATCCGCTGGAAATCAGGTGGTGCAGTGGGATGCGGACGCGGGCTACGCCATGTCGGGAGACTTCGACGGCGACGGCATCGACGACCTCGCCGGCTGGCAGCCCGCGAGCGGCCACTGGCGCATTCGCGCCCGCAGCGGAGAGGTCCGGACGGTCACTTTCGGCAAAACCGGCGACGTGCCGGTTCCGGGCCGCTACCGGACCTCTGAGCGTGTTGACATCGCCGTCTTCCGCCCGCGCACCGGCAAATGGTTCGTGCCCGATCTCAGGACCATTGATTTTGGCCAGCGGGGCGATCTACCGGTGCTCGCCGCGAAAGGCCGGAGCGTGGCGTCGATGACGGCCGGTGCCGCCAGGATCGCGCGCCGATTGCAGTGATGCGTTGCACCCCCGTTTCGACTCATCCGGGCTATCTGGTCGCCGGCGGCTTGAACCGATAGGTCCCGTCGTCCAGGCGTTCGCGGTAGAGACCGTGGCACGACGCGCAGGTGGCTTGCAGTTTCGGCACCGCCAGCTTGACGGCTTCCCAGTCTCCCTTGGCGGCGGCCGCCTCGACGAGGCCGCTGGCGATGCGCGCATCCTCGGTCCACTGGATGGCGTCCGGTCGCGACTGTTTTTTCCAGAACGCGCTTGCCTCACCGAGCAACGCCTTCAGCGCGGCGGCTTGCGCCGCAGTGTCGGCGCCGATCGCCGCGGTGACCGACTGGCGCAGCGCGTTGAAGCCGGGTCCCACCTGCTTCATCACTGCGCTGAGCGCCAGTTCTTCGGGAGACATTGGCGGCGGAATGCGTTTGGCGAGGTCCGTCATGGCGCCGTTGATCACCGAGGTGGCGATCACCGCCGCTCGACCGCGGTACCTGGCAGCGATGTCGGGCGTCAGTGCGGGCATCGCATCCTTCATCCGCGCGGCGGCATCGGCGGCGTCGAACTTCACGACCTCGCCGATGACGGTGACGTAAGCGTTGGGGTCCAGCGGCGCCGTGAGCAGCGGCGCGAGGACCAGCACGTCGGCCGCGGTCTTCGAGCGATCCTGATCGACCGTGAAGGCCGTGCCGCCGAAGCGTTGATCGACCGTCGCCGTCAGCGTGACGGTCACGCCGATATACGCTTCAAGGTTTGCCGCGAGGGTGCTTGCGGCGACGGGAACGAGCGCCTGCGGAGGGCGGCCGCGACCCGCCGGCGCGGCTGGCGGTGGTCCGCTGCCGGCGGCTTGACCCGCGACGCCGGGTTGGCCCGCGATGGCGGGTGGACTCGCACCCCCGGGGTGGGCCGCGGCGGCAGGCGGCGGCGCCTGGCTGACAAGCGTCGCGCCGAAGATCCCGCACGCCAGCGCGATAAGCGCGTCGTTTGTCCTCATGGCCGTCCCTTTGTTCCACTGCGTCTCGCGCCCGCGCATTGTAAGCTACGCCGATGAAACGCAGCCTTGCCGCGCTCGCCATTGTGCTCACCGTGTACCTTACGTCGGCCTGCGCGTCACGCACCGCACCGCCGTCGCCGCCAGCCGGCGCGCCTGCCGCTGCACTCCAGGGCGGGAGGGGAGTGCCGCGACCCGGCGGCCGCGGCGCGCAGCGACGCGGGGAGAACACGGCGGCCTCACCGGGTGAAGTTGAATTTGAAATGATGACGTGGCCCGAAGTGAAGGCCGCGATCGAAGCGGGTAAAACGACCGCGCTCGTTTATACCGGCGGCACCGAGCAGCGCGGACCGCAGAACGTCAACGGCGGCCACAACCTGATGGCGCGCGCGACGGTGAGGGCGATCGCGCAGAAGCTGGGGAACGCGATCGCCTTGCCGATCCTGCCCTACACACCGAACCAGGCAAGCGCCGCGCTGCCGGGCACAATTGGTCTGACCAACGAGCTGCTCGCCGCCGTCCTCGAGCGGATCAGCGAGCAGGCCATCGTCACCGGCTTCAAGAATGTCATCCTCATGGGGGATCACGGCGGCGGACAGCCGAACGTCTACCGCGACACCGCGAAAAAGCTCGACGACACGTACGCCGCGCAAGGTATCCACATCTATTACTGCGACGAGGTCTACAGCAAGCGGATGGCGGATTTCGACGCCTACCTGAAGTCGCAGAACCTCCCCACTGGCGGCCATGCGTCGATCATCGACACATCCGAGATGCTTTACCTTGGGGGCGATCAGGGTTGGGTCCGTAAGGAATTGATCCCTACGGCCGTGGCGCTGCCGGCCCCGGCGCCAGGCGGCCCCCGCGTCAGCAACGGCATTTCCGGCGACGCGCGACCGTCGACAGCCGAGCTCGGCAAGCGCACGTTCGAGATGAAGATTGAGGACGCGGTTCGCCAGATCCAGCAGCTGCTCGGGACGCGAAAGCCGCAGGGCTAAGGCAGCCTGGCGGTAAGCGGTTCGTCCCGGAAACCCGTATACTCAGCGCTGGCTGGCCTGGCCTGTCCGCCCTGTTGCTGCGCACCCCGGGGAGCCTTTCAGAACATGCGGAAATCGTTGGTCGTTCTGCTCGGCAGCGCGGTAGTGGCCGTCGCGATCGCCAGGCCCGCTGCGCAGCGCGCGACGGTGCGCGTTGACGCGGCCACCCGCCTCAACCCGGTTGCCTCGCACGACAACGCCCTGAGTCCCTCCCGCCCCGCAGTCGGACGCGCGCCCGCGGTCACCGGGAAGGCGGTCATCGAGCAGTACTGCCTCGAATGTCATGACGCCGACAAGGCGAAGGGGGACCTCGTTCTCGAAGGCTTCGATCCTGCGAGCGTTGAACAGCGCGCCGATCTCGGCGAAAAAATGATCCGGAAGCTGCGCGCGGGGATGATGCCGCCTGCCGGCTCGGAGCGGCCGCCCGAGGCGACGCTCGCCGCGCTCGCCGCCTCGCTCGAGAGAAAGCTCGATGCGGCGGCCCTGCTCAGACCCAATCCCGGACGCCGCTCGTTCCAGCGGCTGAATCGCGCCGAATACACCGCGTCGATTCGCGACATGCTCGCCCTCGACATCGACGCTTCGTCGTTCCTGCCGCCCGACACCGTCAGTCACAACTTCGACAACATTGCGGACGTGCCATCGATGTCCGCGACCTTGCTCGAAGGCTACCTTCGCGGCGCGTCGCAGGTCAGCCGTCTCGCGGTCGGCGACCCTGAAGCAAGCCCGAACTCGACGATCTACAAGATGCCGCGGATGGCCTCGCAGCTCGCGCACGTCGAGGGGGCGCCGTTCGGCACCCGCGGCGGCATCTCGGTGGTGCACAACTTTCCGGCCGACGGCGAGTACACCTTCCGGATGATGCTGCACTCGATCCCCACCGGCCAGCTCTACGGCAGCACCGTTCGCGGTGAGCTGCTGGAAGTCTCGATCAATGGCCAGCGCGCCGCCGTGATCGAGATCAATCCGCGCATGAGCGAGTCGGATCCGAACGGCATGAACCTGCAGACGCCCGCGATCGCCGTCAAGGCGGGGCCGCAACGCGTCTCGGCGACGTTCGTTCAGCGCTCCGAGGCGCCGGTCGACGATCTTCTCGCGCCAGTGGAGCAGACGCTCGCGGATACCCAGATCGGCAGTTCCATTGCCGTGACTACGCTCCCGCACCTTCGCGAATTCGCCGTCGTCGGGCCGCAGCGCGTGACCGGCGTGTCCGATACGCCCAGCCGCCGCAGGGTGTTCAGCTGCCGTCCGCTCTCGGCAGCGGAGGAGCTGGGCTGCGCCACACGCATCCTCACGACACTCGCCACCACCGCCTACCGGCGTCCCGCATCAGCGGTGGACGTCACGGGGCTCATGACGTTCTACAAGAACGAGCGCGAGACGGGCGGGTTCGAAAGCGGCATCCGTACGGCGCTGCAGGCGCTGCTCGCGAGCCCGCACTTCGTGTTCCGCGTCGAAGAGGCGCCCGTCACCTCGCGCGCGGGCCAGTCGTACAAGATCGGTGACGTCGACCTCGCGTCGCGACTGTCCTTCTTCATCTGGGGCAGCGCGCCGGACGACGAGCTCCTCGCGGCCGCGGCGCGAGGCGCTCTCGGCACGCCCGCCGGCATCGAGCAGCAGACGCGCCGCATGCTTGCCGATGCCCGCGTCGCGGCGCTCTCGACCCGGTTCGCGTCGCAATGGCTCCGCCTGCAGGATCTCGACAAGATTCATCCCGACGCGCGCCTGTATCCGCAGTTCGACACCACCCTCGCCGACGCCATGATCCGCGAAACGCAGCTCTTCTTCGACAGCATCGTCCGCGACGACCGCGACGTGCTCGATCTGCTGTCGGCGGACTACACGTTCGTCAACGAACGGCTGGCGCGCCACTACGGCATTGCCGGCGTGACGGGGCCGGCCTTCCGGAAGGTGGCGCTGCCGGATGCAAACCGGCGTGGCCTTTTCGGCCAGGGCAGCATCCTGACGATGACGTCGGTGGCGGATCGGACGTCGCCGGTGCTGCGCGGCAAGTGGGTGCTCGAGGTGCTGCTCGGCTTCGCGCCGCCGCCGCCGCCGCCCAACGTTCCCGGCTTCGAGGAGACGACAGCGGCGCACGGCGCGAAGCTGCTCTCGGTGCGGGAGCGGATGGAGGAACATCGCGCCAACCCGCAGTGCCGCTCCTGCCACAAGGTCATCGATCCGATCGGGCTCGCGCTCGAGAACTTTGATGTCGTCGGCATGTGGCGCATCCGCGACGGCGGCACGTCGATCGATGCCTCCGGCACCCTTTACGACGGCACGCCTCTCGACGGCCCGGCCGGTCTACGCCGTGTCATCTTGAAGAGGAAGGAGACCGTGCTGCGCACCTTTACGGAAAACCTGATGGCATACGCTCTCGGCCGCCGCATCGAGTCGTTCGACATGCCGACGGTACGCAAGGTCGTGCGTGGCGCGTCGGCCGCACAGAATCACTTTTCGTCGTTCGTCGTCGGCATCGTGAAGAGCCCGGCGTTCCGCATGAGCCGCGCGGATACGTCAACGCACTGATCCGGGATTCCGGGCAACCGAACGAGAACCGGGAAGTAACCCGTGAACGGGTCGTCGCCGCCAGCAACCGGCGACTGGCATCTGCAAACTGGAAACTGAAATGTACCTGACCAAAAAGCACGTCAGCCGGCGCACGGTTCTTCGCGGCATGGGAGCGACCGTCGCGCTGCCGTTCCTCGAAGCCATGGTGCCGGCGCGGACGCTGCTGGCGAACACCGCCGCTGCGGGAAAGACGCGGCTGGCGTGCATCGAGACGGTGCATGGCGCAGCCGGCAGCACACAGATCGGACTGGCGAAGAACCTCTGGTCTCCGGCGGCCGCCGGTCGCGCCTTCGACCTGTCGCCCGGCAGCCTGTCCCCGCTCGAACCATTCCGTGACTATCTGACCATCGTCAGCAACACGGACTGCAAAGGGGCGGAAGCGGTCGAGTCGAAAGAGGTCGGCGGCGATCACTTCCGTTCGAGCGCGGTGTACCTGACGCAGATGCACCCGAGGCAGACGGAGGGATCCGACGTCAAGGTCGGGGTATCACTCGATCAGATGTACGCGCAGCGATTCGGGCAGGACACCCCGATCCCGTCGATGCAGCTCTGCATCGAGAACGTCGACCAGGCCGGCGGCTGCGCCTACGGCTACGCCT
This sequence comes from Acidobacteriota bacterium, assembly GCA_031431095.1. Lineage (GTDB taxonomy): Bacteria > Acidobacteriota > Vicinamibacteria > Vicinamibacterales > 2-12-FULL-66-21 > JAICSD01. Next base: position 6,766 of record JANPCT010000622.1, read on the forward strand.
GCGTCTACACCGACACGATCAGCTGGGCCACTCCGACCGGTCCGCTGCCGATGATTCGCGATCCGCGCGCTGCGTTCGATCAGTTGTTCGGTGTCGGCGCGACGCCGTCGCAGCGCGCGGCGAATCGCCGCACCGACCGGAGCATCCTGGACTGGGTCACGGGCGAAGTGGCACGTATGGCGAAGGGGCTCGGTCCCGACGACCGGCGCCGGCTCGATCAGTACCTCACCGACATTCGCGAGATCGAACGGCGCATCCAGCGCGTCGAGTCGTACAACGCGAGTGGCGAGCCCCGCGACCTGCCGGGCGCACCGATGGGTGTGCCGGACTCGTTCAGCGATCACGTGAAGCTGATGTACGACCTGCAGGCGATCGCCTTCGCCGCCGACATCACGCGCGTGTTCTCGTTCAAGCTCGGACGCGACGGTTCGGCCCGCGTCTACCCGGAAAGCGGCGCGCCCCTGCCGTTCCACCCGGCGTCGCACCACGGCGAGAACGAAGCGCGCGTGCAGCAGTTCGCGCAGATCAACAAGTACCACGTCGGGCTGGTGCCGTACTTCCTGGACAAGTTGAAGAACATCCAGGAAGGCGATGCCAACCTGCTCGAGAAAACGGTCGTGATGTACGGGTCGCCGATGGGCAACTCGAACACGCACAACCACAAACGCTGCCCGCTGTTCATCGCCGGTCACGGCAACGGGATGCTCAAGGGGAACATGCACGTCAAGGCCGCCGACGGCACGCCGATGGCCAATGCCATGCTGTCGCTGCTGCACGGACTCGGTCTCAACGACGTGACGACCTTCGGCGATAGCACCGGCACGCTCGATTTGAACGCGGCCCCGACGACGGCCATCGTCTCTTGAGAGAGAGAGAGAGAGAGTGAATTCCGCCTAAAGGCGAAAACTACAGAGCCCTTCGTTGGAGTTCCCGAGCGCCCTTCGTTGGAGCTCCTGAGAGCGCCTCCGTTGGCGTTCCGAGCCTCCTTCGTTGGAGCTCCGGTAGTTTCCGCCTTCAGGCGGAAGGTCCGAGAGCGCCTCTTTTTCAGCACCCTGCTTGGCGCCGCGGCCGCTGAAACGGCGCGACGGCTGGGCACGACGAGGACAAGATCACGACGCCCGCCCGACGGTTGGGAGCGTCGTCGCCCCGGTGAGGGGTGGCGTGAATGACTATGCGACTACCAAAGATCACAGGCATCGTCCTCGGCGGCGCCCTTGCGCTGTCGGCACTGCTGCAGGCCTCCGGCGACACCAGCTCGGTGGCCGACGCGGCAATGGCCGGCGACCGCGCGGCGGTCCGGGCGCGCCTCACGAGCGGCGACGACGTCAACGCGGCGCAGGGCGATGGCATGACCGCTCTTCACTGGGCCGCAAAGCATGGCGATGTCGAGCTCGTGAAGATGCTGCTGACCGCCGGGGCAAACGTCCGCGCGACGACGCGGCTGGGGAACTACACGCCACTCCTGATGGCCAGCGAGTCCGGCAGCGCCGGCGCCATCGAGTCGCTCATCGCCTCCGGCGCCGATACCAAAGCAGTCACGGCCAGCGGGGTCACTCCGCTGATGTTCGCCAGTGCGGCCGGTCAGAGTGACGCGGTGAAGACCCTGCTGGCCCATGGCGCGGACGTCAACGCCGCCGAGCCTGGCCGGGGTACAACCGCGCTGATGTTTGCCGCTGCCAACAGCCGCAGCGAGGCCATCCGCGCACTCATCGCCGCGCATGCTGATGTCAATGCGGCGAGTAAGGTCGTCAGCCTCAAGGCCGCCGGCGCCAGTCCGGAAGAAGAAGCGTTCCTGGCCGCGCAGGCCGCAGGAGGCCGGCGCGGCGCCAACCTGGCGACGGCCGGGACACCCGCGGTCAACGCGTCTGGGTCCGCCTCAGCCGCGACACCGGGCGCGACGTCCGCAGCGCCGGCGGCAACGGGTGAACGGATGACGGACGCTCCCGCACGCGCCGCCGGTGCACCTGTCAATGCGTCCGCGCCACCGGCTGACGCGGCGGCGAGCGGACGGCCAGGGGGGGGCGGCCGCGGTCGGGGCGGCGCGCCTGCGGGAATCGCGGGACTGACCCGCCAGTTCACGTACGCGGAGCTGGCGAGCGGACAGGGCGGCCTCACGCCGCTGCTCTTCGCCGTGCGTCAGGGCGACGTCCAGAGTGCGGTGGTTCTGCTCGAAGCCGGAGCGACAATCGACACCGCCAGCGGCGGAGACAGGACCAGCGCGCTGCTGATGGCGGTCATCAACGGACATTTCGATCTTGCCGCCGCGTTGCTGGCGCGCGGCGCCAGCCCCAATCTGGCGAGTGAGAACGGCGTCACACCGCTCTATGCCGCGATCAATCTCCAGTGGGCGCCCCGCTCGCTCTACCCGCAGCCGCGGGCGCATCTCCAGCAGAAGCTCACCTATCTCGAGTTGATGAAGCGCCTGATC